>JBEVLH010000155.1:0-7736 GCA_040509255.1 Hyphomicrobium sp.
TCGTTCTTGTCTCTCTTGGGCTGATTTGTGCGGCGCTGTCGAGCAAGCTGATGTTCGTTGTCGCGGCTTGCTTTGCTCTTCAAGGGATCGTTTACAACGTTGACCCGGTACGCACCAAGGACAAGGTGTTCTGGGACGTCATCTCCGAATCCGTGAATAACCCGATACGGTTGATCATCGGTTGGGCGATCGTCGATCCAACCTCTTTGCCCCCAGGATCGATCATACTTTCATACTGGTCCGGCGGCGCATTTCTTATGGCGGCAAAGCGACTTTCCGAATATCGCGAGATCGTCGCGTCGCACGGCATCGATGTTTTGGCGCGGTATCGAAAGAGCTTCGCGAAGTACACCGAGGTGTCGCTAACGGCGTCCTGCATCGCCTATTCGCTTCTGTCGGTTTTTTTCCTAACCGTCTTTCTGGTGAAGTACCGGGTTGAGTACGTGCTCATCATTCCGCTGATCGTGGTGCTCTTCACCACCTATTTTTCCTTGTCGACCTTGCCGGGATCCTCGGCCCAGAAGCCCGAAAAGCTCTTTCGCGAAACGTCACTCGTCGTGATCGTGTCGGCTCTCGTCGTCGTTTTCCTTTTCGCTAGCTTCGTCAATATTCCGGTTTTGAAAGCCCTGTCCGAGCAACATTACATTACGCTCCAATGATCGGCGGGAAGATCAACTGGATCACGGTGCGCTTGGTTGTCTTCGACGTCGATGGGACGTTGAACGATCAGAAGGCCTTGCGTCTACGTATGCTGCGCGAACTGATCCGTAATGCGGTTTCGACGCCCAGCCTGACGATATTCGCGCCGTTGCTAGCACGCTAATTGGTGTTCAGATGGACGCGCGATTTTTAAAGTACATAGCGACCGGAGGAGCGGCCGCCATCGTCGACGTTGTGGGGTTTCGCCTTCTTTCAATGTCGGCCCTCCCGATCGGGGCAGCGGCCGCTGTAAGCTGGTTCGTTGCGGCGATAGTCAACTACAGCTTGACGAGCAAGTTTGTCTTCATACGCGCTGAAAGCGGTGAACGTCTGCTCCATTTTCTCGTTGGTGCAGGGGTCGGGCTCAGCATCAACGTTGGCGTCACCGTCTTTTGCGCGACGACTGTCGGCATCGATCCCCTGTTGTCGAAAGTGATCGGGATCGGGACCGCTTTCTTATTCAATTATCTGATTAACTTGCTCTGGGTCTTCAGGTGACCCTCACGATCACGGGACCGCAATCTCAACCGATCCCGAGCTTCCTGTCGAAAGAATAGCGCCCAGCACCCGTTACGAAGAGAAGCAAAAGTCCGCCCACAATGCTGATATTTTTGAAGAAGTTTATTTCGGCATCAATGGCAGCCGAACCTGTCATGGTCCAAAACGCGTGCCCGATGAGGCCGGTTGCGAGAGTGTAGAACGCCAACAGGGCGGCCAAGGGTCGAGTAAAGAGCCCGATCGCGATCGCAACTCCAACAAAGAATTCCATCACCACCGCAATCGCAGCGGCAACAGCGGGCAACGGCAGCCCCATCTGCGCAAAACTTGCTTCCGTGCCGGCGAATGCAAGTAGCTTCTGCCACCCGAAGATAATGAAGAGGAGCGCTAACAGCACGCGAGAAAGCAATATAAGCGGATCTTTCGCTTTCTCACATTTAAACCAGTCATTCATTGCGATCTACTCCATCGCTCAAGACGCTCTGCTGGAGATACGCGCCGATGCGCAACTTCCATATTATCGGGTGAGATAAAAAAGCAATCACTACCAAGTCGACCGAGCGATTTCATCTGCGCATGTGGAAGTTCTGCCCAGCCTTTTTTAAATTGAGCGCTCAGCGCAAGCGGCACCGCTGGGCATGGGACATCGATATTGCCGCTCGATCGATCATCGCAACGCTCGGTCAAGGCCTCATCCTGGGAGGTGATCAAAGGATTAGTCGTACACGGATGCGATCATCGTGAAATGAGGAGCGTCGCGCGTAGAGAAAAAATTCAGAGCGCCCTGGGTTTCAATGGTGAATCATTTCGCGGATCTTGGCGCTGAGGGTCTCGACCGTGAACGGCTTGCTGAGCATTTGCATGTCCGGGCCTAGAAATTCGCTTCGAACAGCCGCTTTCTCCGTATATCCGGTGATCAGAAGAACCTTGAGATCGGGGCAATATTGCCGGCCGATTTCCGCGAGCTGACGACCATTCATATTTGGAAGACCGACGTCGGTAACGAGGAGGTCGATGCCTCCCTTCTGCTGCAGGTAGGGAATTGCGGCGGCGGCATCCGCCGCCTCGATGTAGGTATATCCCAGCTCTTTGAGGAGCTCCGTCACGGTAAAGCGTACCGATGGATCGTCCTCGACAATAAGTATCCGTTCTCCGTGGCCGCGAGAAATCTGCAATGCCTCGGCGGTCGACTCTTGCTCTTCCGTTGGGCGTGCACGCCGCAGGTAGATTTTGACCGTGGTGCCGCGTCCCACTTCGCTTGTAATGCGGATGTGGCCGCCAGATTGCTTCACGAAGCCGTAGATCATCGAAAGGCCCAGCCCAGTCCCCTGGCCGATGGGCTTCGTTGTAAAAAAGGGCTCGAAAACCTTCGCGATGACTTCGGGCGACATGCCCGAACCCATATCCGAAACCGAGACAACAACGAATTCGCCGATAGGTTCGTCGTTGTTCCGACCTGTACCGTCAGACGTTAAGTGGGCGTTCGTCGTTTCGATCTTGATACGTCCGCCATTGGGCATGGCATCGCGGGAATTCAGGACCAAATTGAGCAGCGCGCTTTCGAGTTGATTGGAATCCGTCATCGCCCACCAGAGATCGGCAGCGGCGGTAAACTCCAGCGTGATGTCCTCGCCCAAGGGACGTCGCAGGATTTGCTGCATGCCGTCGATTAGAGCAGTGACGTCCTGCGCCTTGATATCGAGCGACTGCCGCCGTGCAAACGCCAGCAGACTATGGGTGAGCGTCGCCGCGCGATGGGCGGAGTTCAGGCCTGCTTCGATGTACTCATTCACCCCGTCCGTCCGGCCCGATTTGAGGCGGCGCTGGATGAGGCCGAGCGCGGCAATGACGCCCGTCAGCATGTTGTTGAAGTCGTGGGCTATGCCGCCCGTCAGTTGGCCGACGGCCTCCATCTTGTGGGCCTGCCGAAGTTGCTCTTCCGCGCGCGCAAGCATCTCTTCGCGCTCGAATTGTTCGGTCGTATCGCGTGCGACACAATAAAAAAGATCTGCCTGGCGAACGGCCCTCCACGCAAAGGAGCGGTAGGTGCCGTCCCGCGTGCGCAGGCGGTTCTCGAAGCTCAAGCTTATGTCGGAGGTGCCGGCGAAAGAAAATTGGCTACCTTGGCGTTCTGCAGGATCTTCCAGCCATTCCGACGTTCGACCGACGATCTCTCTGGCATCCCAACCGAGGACGCGCGTCCAAGCCGGATTTACACTTTTCCATACGCCGCCGGCGTCCGCGATCCCCAGAAGATCTTCCGAGAGCTGCCAGATCCCGTCTCGTTCGCGGGTGCGTTCCTGAACTCGACTTTCCAGTGTTTCGTTGAGAGTGATGAGCTGCGTTTCAGCGAGTTTTGAATGGGTGATATCGTATATGACGCCGCTGAACCGAAACCCTGCCGTCTCGGCATCGCGAACGTACTCGCCTCTTATGGCGAGCCAGCGGGTTTCCCCGGTATCGGCACGGACGATACGCAATTCCGAATTTGATGTCTTGGCTTGCTGCGCGGCGTCGAGCAGCGGCGGATCGTCAGGATGTACGACGCCGTTGATCGTGTGAACGGGCAGAACCTCCGCTGGCTGCAAACCCAAAAGGTAACAAAACTGATGGGATACCGTGGCGGTCGCGAAGCCCTCGACGTGCTCGAAGGTTCCGATTCCGCCAGCGGATTGCGCGATGCGCAAGCGCTCCTCAGCAAGCTTACGTTCGGTGATGTCGACGAGAACCCCACTAAAACGAGTGGGCCGGTCCTCGCGATCGTATTGACACCGACCTCGGGCGTGTACCCATCGGAGTGCATGGTTGGGAAGGATGATGCGATACTCTTTCGAGAACACCTCCGCTCCTCGAAGGATGCCGCCGATAGCGAGGCGTACGCGTTTTCGGTCGTCGGGATGGATGATCGAGAAAAAGACACTTGGCGCGACGCCTCGGGCCGCATCCTCGGCCTTGATCCCATATAAAGCTGCGAAGCGGAGATCGCCGATTATCCTGTTTTTTTCGATCTGCCATTCCCACGCTGCGGCCGCGCCAGTGAGGGAGAGCGTGAGACGCAAGCGCTCATTGATTTCGTCCAGACGTTTCTGGCTTGCATGCAGTTCAGCGTCGACGGCGTCACGTTCGAGCTTCGATGTTGCGTCTTCCTGCGTCGACAAGAAGAACCGGGGCTGCCCATTCGAAAACACGGGAACAATGGTTGTATTGTTCAGAAAGGGCGCGCCGTCTTTTCGGTAATTGAGAACTTCGATTTCTATGGGTTGAAACGATCGCGTAGCAGCCGCGAGTTTTTCGATGCTCTCCGGGGAGGTCCCCGCGCCTTGCAGAATGCGACAATTGCGTCCAACGATATCCGCGGCGGTGTAGCCTGAGAGGCGAGTGAATGCGGCGTTGATGAATATGACGGGATTGTCCGGCAGGTGAGCGTCCGTCACCACCATGGGTATCGATGAGTTTTCCAGCAACGCAAATATCGGGCCGGCGAGGGATCTGAATTCGCTCAGCGCCGAAATTTGCGACGTATCGAGATCGCTGCTGCTACGCATCACGCAATACCGAGGTCAAGCCAATCACAGGGTTACCAGGTCCTCGGTGCCGTCATCCATCACGGAGGTAATGAACTCATCCAGAAGACGTCTCAGGTTTGCCACTGAGGGCAAATCCATGAGCATGGCAATGTAACCCCTCATATCGAGATCGAGGATCGAAAAGTTAATATAAAGGAAGAGGACCAGCCCTTCATCGGACGACGGCTCCGCGACTTCAAAGAGCCTTGGTCCGGTGCCGCGGAGTACCTCGGGCAAGGCGACCGAGAGCGATTGATTGAGGATGTTCGCCATCGTTGCCAAGCAGCCATTCAGGATGATGTTGCCGGTTTCGGCCAACGCTTCATCCTCGATATCTTGCACGGCTTCGGTCGGGACCTGAGGCCCGATGATGGCGCGGACTAGTTCCAAGCTCTTGGCCTGAGGGAAAATCAGTAACGCCCGCCCGGAAAACGACCCGGAAAACGCCTGCTGGACGGCAACGAGTTTGTCTCCTTCGCGCTCGCCGACAAGTGCAGCCGCCGCCTTGGGCGTCATGACCTCGACCGAAGGGACAGAAAGGATGACCTGCTGGCCTATCATCTTGCGCAAACTGGCGGCGGCGCGGCTCACCCCGATATTGGCGAGTTCCGCAAGCGCATCCCGCTCGAGTTCGGTCAACGTCAATTTCACCGGCTCCCGGTGATGCGTGCTGTCGGACATCAGCTGTGTTCGGCGGGCAATGCCCGGGCTGCGCTGTCGAGAAAGTCCTGAAGGCCTTCTTGCGTCAGCGGTTTGGCTACAAATACGGCTTCAACTGCTTTGGCCGCTGCAACGACCTCATTTTGAATATTCGCGGTAATCAATGCGATGGGCATCGATGGCCGTAATTTCCTCATCTCTCCCGCAAGTTCAACTCCGTTTTTCCCGGGCATGTTGAAATCGAGAAGCGCCACATCGATGTGGTTCTGCGAGACAAGTTCCAACGCTTCGTCAGCGTTGCTGGCCTCGATGCGTTGCCAAGTCGGTTTGAGCGCTGTGATAGCTTTCGCTGCGACGATGCGCGCCAACTTGCTATCATCCACGATTAAGACTGTCGTCGTCATGCATACTCCCACTTCGAGCCTCGCTCGCGCTAGCCCGTGCCGATTCGCGGCGCCATTCCAGTTTGCGGGAATCGCAACCAACCACGTCTGTGCGCTCCTGTCACGGACGTTCCTTTTGTCGCAGCAAGCGGTTGCCCCGGTGGGCAGCAACTCCCAAATGGATAGGTCTTCCAAAGAACTGAACTTTTTTCATCCTATCCGATGAGGCCAGGAAGGTCGAGAACTAGCAAGACCCGGCCGTCGCCAAGAAGGGCGGTCCCTACGACCCCCCGCATACCAGAAAGCAGGCTCGTCAACGGGCGGACAATGACGTCCAGGCGTTCCCCCAACCCGTCCACTTCGACGCCGGTGGGTTGGTCATCCGCATTCACTATAAGCACTTTAACTTCCGCACTGCAGCGGCCGGCATCCGACAGCCGCAGGAGGTCGGCCAAGCGGAGCAAGGGCAACGTCCGGCCTCGCAAAACGAATGCCTCGCCATCTCGTATAGGCCGAATCCAGTCGCGAGCAATTCGTATTGTTTCAGAAATCCCGCCGATGGGGATGCCAAACCAATCCTGGCCAACCTGCGCGACGATAACGGTCGAGGACAGGACGGCCTGGGGCAGTATCATCTGGACCGTCGTCCCGGCGCCCAACGCGCTTGTCACCGAGACATGGCCGCCAAGCATTTCTATTGCCGTTCGAACCGCATCCATTCCGACACCGCGACCGGAAATATCTGTAACCGCATCCGAGGACGAGAAGCCCGGCATGAATATGAGTTCGGAGGCCGCGGCGTCATCAAGCGCGTCGGCGGCTTCGACGGTCAGCAGACCTTTGCGCTTTGCAATATTCCGTAGTTTCGCGGGATTAAGACCGGCGCCATCGTCGGAAACTGAAACGACGATTTGATCTCCATCGGTTCGGGCTTCAAGGATGATATGCCCGGTGATGGGCTTGCCCGACGATTCACGAGAATGCTTGTCTTCGATGCCATGATCGACCGCGTTGCGCAAAACGTGGAGGATCGGTTCGAAGAGCCCGTCCACGATCGACTTGTCGGCTTCAACGCCTCCATCACGAATTTCGAAGTCGATGGATTTTTCGAGCTTTTCGGCCGTGTCCCGCATCCAGCGGGGAAAGCGGCCGAATATTCGCGATACCGGCGTCATCCTGAGAGACATCGTCGCCCGGTTTATGTCGTTCGTCAGGCGTTCAAGCGCGGCCGTGTTTGCAGCGAGTGCGTTAGCGAGGGGAAACTCCGCTTGCCTCGCTTGCGCCGTGAGGTGCGCCAAGCTGTTTTTAGCAACAATCAGTTCTCCGACCAGATCGACGAGACTATCAATTCGGCCGGCATCGACCCTGATTGTCCGCGCTCCGCTTTCTGTCGCGGCCGGGCTCGACCCTATCGTACCCCCCGAGGGTCCGATCGCCTTCGCCCCGTCTGCCCTATCGGAGGCCAACAGTACGGATAAGGTCTGAGCCAGCCCGCGACCCTCGCGATCAGCATCGGGAGGCAGACGTCCCGTCAGAGCAATTGCTTCAATCCAGCGTTCGCTCGCATCGACACACGCGAGAAGGGCGTCGATCGACGAACGATCTGCTTCAGATCTCTTGCTCCGGATGGATCCGAGAAGATCCTCGGCCGCATGCAATGCCGAGCCCATCGCGGGAAAGTCGAACAACGCGACGCCGCCTTTGAGGGTGTGTACCGCTCTGAACAAGCTATCCAGCCGTGCCGGATGGGATGGGGCCCGTTCCAGCGCAATCAAATCGTCTGAGGCTTGGGCAACAAGTTCTCTGCCCTCGATCACGAACTGCTCAAGGAGATCGTCCATCACAGCCTCGGACGCTGGTAGACGGTTGCGTCTTCGAATCTGCGCGGTTCGAAGCGATCGGAAATGCGAGACATCGACTCGCTGTGACC
>JBEVLH010000156.1:0-3393 GCA_040509255.1 Hyphomicrobium sp.
CGGCACCAAATTGTGCGTCGCCTTTGCGATCAGCAGGCCGAGGAAGTCGGCTACAACGATACCGTCGAGCTTCGAGCTTCCCATCGTACGAGCGCGGAACACGTAGGGCTTCTCAGTGACCCGGACGCCTGCGGGCACGGACTCGAGAATGTCGAACAGCAGCTTAAATCCGCCGGGGGTGAGTGTCGGCGCGATATCATCGACGACCGACCGTTTCAGCATGAAGAAGCCGCTCATCGGATCGGTGACATTGGTCTTGAAGGCCAGCTTCGTCAGCGCGGTCGCAAGTTGGCTTGATACGCGGCGGGTCGCTGAGAAACCCTCGCGGGCATCGCCCGTCTGATCGTAGCGTGTGCCGATGACGATATCCGAGGCACCGCTTTCAATGTCCGCCAGCATGGCGGGCAGCAGTTTTTCATCGTGCTGCATATCGGCATCGACGACCGCCACGACATCCGCGCCGGACGCGAGCATGCCTTCGATGACGGCACCGGCCAATCCACGGCGGCCGACCCGGCGAATGGCGCGAATGCGGGTGTCGGTGTCGCCGATCGCTCGAATGGCAGCGACAGTACCGTCGGGGCTGTCATCGTCGACGAAGATGGCCTCCCAGGGGATGCCGGCAAGCGCCGCGTCGAGAGCGGCAATCATCGGCGCGATGTTGCCGGCTTCGCAGTACGTCGGAATGACGACTGTCAGGCGCGAGCGGGCGGCTTCGAGTGTGCTTCGTTTGTCGGCAAATGTTGCGGAGCGCTGGGATTGCAGATCAGCCTTCACCACTCACTCCGTCACGATAGCGGATCGCTCGAGGCCCGACTGCGGCAATCCTGCGCGAGAGCATCTTGAACAGCAGGAAGAGACCCGCCACCGTGAGCGCCATCGTGACGCCTGCGAAAACAACATCGGACAGGAAGTGGGCGCCCTGCGACATTCGTATTAGCCCCGAGAAGAGACCCAACACAACGCCGGTGATGATCAGTCTGCGGGCTAATGCCGGGAAAAGAAGCGCGGCGGCAAAGAACGTGGTGAACATCATTGAGGCTTCGCCCGCGACGAACGAGCAGTTGTGATCGCATTGATCGGCGGGAAGCAGTGGTGGCGAATAGGTCTTCTGACCTCCGAATTCGACGATCTGAACGGGGCGGGCACGTCCCCAGTTGTCTTTTAGAATGGCGTTGCCGACGAGCCCGGGCCCGATGAGAAGGCTGGCTGCGAAGAACAGCCACTTCGTGCTCGAGAGGCCCAACACATCGGCTTTGCGAATGAGCGAAACCGCGGCGCCGATGACGGTCAGGACACACAGGGCGACAAACGAAAAATAAATGCCCTTGCGGACGAAGTCGGCGATCGTCGTGGGGGCGCCCGTGAAGATACCGCCGCCCTTCCCAACGAATACGCCGTTGCCTTTATAAAAGAGGCCTGCCGTATCGAGGTCGATCGCCGGGAATGTGCAAAATAGCAGACCCGCGATAACCCCGACAGAGAGCGCGCCCCAAACGAGCAGGGTGACAGTGCCCCCTTCGGTGCGTTCGCCAAATTCGGCTCGGGATGTTGCCGTGACCATCGTTCCCACTCGAATCGACTGTTCCCCTTTCTTGTTTGATTAGATGTTCGATTTGAAGGCGTCACGTTCCCGCATTTGGCCGCCAGTTGGCCTAGGCCGTGGCCGGATCTGCGGTCCGGGCATGGCCGGCCTCCAGGGTCTCGAACAGCAGCTTGGTGGCCGCTGCGGTCGCTGCCATCAGCACCCCCGCGAACACAACATCCGACAGAAAATGGGCGCCGTTGGCCATGCGGACCAAGCCGCATAATCCGCCGAGGACGATGCCGGTCGCCACGAAGTTGCGTGAGCGGGATTTCGAAAGGAGTGCGAGGGCGAACATCAAGATGAAGATCGACGAGGCTTCGCCGGACACGAAGGAGCAATTGTAGTCGCACTGGCCGGACGGCGGAAATGGCGCGGAAAATGCCTTTGACCCGTCGAATTCCACGACGTCCCGAGGACGCGCGCGCCCCCAATGGTCCTTGAAGCCGATCTTCGCGACAACGAGGGGGCCTGCAATCAAGCAGAGAGCGATAAAGAGCCATTTACGAAAGTTCAATTCCAGCCACGGCCGGGTCGTGCGCGCCGCCATGATCAGTCCGACGACCGTCAGCGCGCTCATAGAGTAGAAGAAGATATTGAAACCCGTGCGCACGAGCGGAATGAGCGAAAGCTCGCTGCCGAGGAACCGGCCATCGCCGACGTAGAACATCCGGGCGACCGCGAGATCGAGACCAGGTACGACCCCGAAGACGGCGCCCGCGGCGAGGCCGACGACCGCTGCGCCTTTCAACATGCCGTGCGCCGTCACCGGCCGGAGCGTATCGTCATCACTCTCGTCAAGGCTCTCGGCCTGATCGAACGCAAATCTTGGCGCCCACATTCCCCTGCGTTCCCGGTTAACCTGCATACCGGCAAATTCGTCAGTGGCGGTGTCAGTGGCGTGTCGGTTCGATTACGGATCGGTGACAATGGAATGAAGGCGCGGGCTCAAGCCGATTGTGTTGCACCCGGACTAGTCCCGAGGGCGGTGGCCTCCTGGTGTCAGGCGGTTCCGAACACGCGGCGGAAAATCGTGTCGACGTGAGCGGTGTGATAGTCGAGGTCGAACATGGCATCGAGACCGGCGGGGGGAATTTTCGCGGTCACGTCCTTGTCAGCTTTCAGCTCAGACAGAAAATCCTTGCCGTGTTCCCAGGTCTTCATGGCGTTGCGCTGGACCAGAAGATAAGCGTCCTCGCGGCTGGCGCCCGCCTGCGTCAAGGCAAGCAGGATGCGCTGCGAATTGTGGAGGCCGCCAAGCTTGTCGAGGTTCTTCTTCATGTTCTCGGGATAGACGACAAGCTTCTCGATGATGCCGGCAAGCCGAGCCAATGCGAAGTCGAGCGTCACCGTGGCGTCCGGGCCGATCATGCGTTCGACGCTCGAATGCGAGATATCACGCTCATGCCAGAGGGCGACGTTTTCCATCGCGGGCAACGCGTAGGCGCGGACCATGCGGGCGAGGCCGGTCAGATTTTCCGACAGCACGGGGTTGCGCTTGTGCGGCATGGCGGAGGAGCCCTTCTGGCCGGGCGAGAAATAGTCCTCCACCTCGAGAACTTCGGTGCGCTGCAGATGCCGGATCTCAACCGCGAGCCGCTCGATGCTCGAGGCGATGACGCCAAGCGTCGCGAAGTACATGGCGTGGCGGTCGCGGGGAATGATCTGCGTCGACACGGGTTCGGGGACGAGGCCCATCTTCTGCGCGACGTATTCCTCGATGCGCGGGTCGACGTTGGCGAAGGTGCCGACGGCGCCGGAGATGGCGCAGGTTGCGACCTCCTTGCGGGCCGCGACGAGACGCTCGC
>JBEVLH010000157.1:0-11431 GCA_040509255.1 Hyphomicrobium sp.
TCAACCATCATGACGGGAACGACCACGCAGGCCATGCTGGATCTCGCTGATCTGGTTTACGGCGTCCCCGCAGACGCAAAGCCGGGGTTGACGGCTCGACTTTCCGCTCTGCTGGACAGCATCCTGGCCTTTGCGATTGGCTGTGCCATATCCGCCGTTATTTACACGCACTTCGGCGAATGGGTGTTCGCAGTCGCCCCTTTATTGGGTGCGATTACGATTGCTCTCTACTTTTGGGAGAAACGACTTGAGCCGGCCGCGTAGGGCCGCCATAGCCAACGCCACCCCTTGGCGGGCGGCGTTGGTTGCAAAAATTCGACAGCGTTAGACAGAGACGCGAGCTGACGCATACCGTGGCGCGGGCGTGCTGAGCGAAAGCTTCGGGCGGAGGGCCCGACGAGCGGAATTGAGATCGTCCCAGTCCGAGATTTCGACAAGAGATGGGATCGTGACGAGCTCGCCAAGGTCCAGTCCGGCCAGTGCCGCGTCGACCATCGGATCGACATCCATAACCATCTCAGGCGGGTATTTCGACACGTCGATCCCGGCACGTTGCCAAATCTCGGTGCGGGTCGCGCCGGGCAAAACCGCCTGAACGCGAACGCCGGAATCAGCAAGCTCGGCATCGAGCGTCAAAGACAGATTCAAGACGTATCCCTTCGACGCACAGTAAGCGGCGTTCGCTATCTCGGGGGCAAGTGCGAGAACAGAGGAAACGTTGATGATGGTTCCCGATTTCTTTGCAGAGAAATTGGCGGCGGCAGCAGATGCGAGGTGGGTCACTGCTATGACGTTCAAGTCGATCAGTCTGTCAGTCAGATCGAGATCGGTATTCGCCAAAGGACCGTTGGCCCCGACGCCCGCGTTGTTGACGAGCAACGTGATCGCCGCGTCGTCGTGGAGCCGCTTCGTCACTTTCGCCAGATCGGCTTTGGACGTCAGATCGGCCGCCAGGATTTCGACACTCCGGCCGGTATCGGATTTGATCTGGGCTGCCAGGTCCGACAAGCGCTTTTCATCGCGCGCAACGAGGATCAAGTTGTAGCCTCGCTTTGCCAAGCGATCGGCGTAGACGGTACCGATGCCGCTGGAGGCGCCCGTCACGAGAGCTGTGCCTTTGGTATTGCTCATAGTCCGTTCCTTTTTGTGAAGAGTCGCATCGCTCACCATTTCGTTATATATGTCCGTTGTCATATATTCAAACAAGCTTCTTGGATTTAGCCGGACGGATATTGTCTCGGCTTCACGGCTGCAGATCGAAACTCATCTCTCCGCCAGGAGCGCCGTTCGTACGGATTGTAGGATTTCTTCCGATACAGGCGACCCCTTGGTCGACCTTGAAAGCACGATCGCGCCGACAAGCATGGCGATTTGCGGCAACGACTCTTCCCGAGTGGGCGCTTTCTTTTTCCTTGCAAGAAGCGGCGTCAGACGTTCGACCATCGTATTAAACCCATCCGCGAACGCAGTGCGGATCTGGCCTTTGGGGTCTTCTCTTGCCACGTCGCCGCACATCGCTGCCGCCGGGCAGCCCAGGCCAATTGCATCGCGATGGCTCTTGGTCGTGTAGCGCTTGATAAACTCTGTTCGTGCGGCCTTTTTATCGGGGCCGTTGCGTTCGCCTATGGCATCGTAGATGTCGCGCCTTGAGTTGAAAGCTCGTTCGCACGCTTCGGCGACTAGAGCCTCCTTCGAGTCGAAGTGGCCATAAAAACCGCCATGCGTGAGGCCGGCTTCGGCCATGACGGCCGGGACGCTGACGCCGTCGATGCCGTGTTCAAGGAAAAGTCTGGCCGCGGCATTGACCACGTCCTCGCGGTGTTGATCGGCTTCTTTGCGCGATACACGCGGCATTATCGTTCTCCCTGGGTGTCAGCTTGGGCCGCGCCGTTGCGTCGACCCATGATCAAGCACGTCTCCGATCCGTGAGCGACAAGGTTTCCGACCTTGTCGTAGACTTTCCCTTCCGAACTCGCGATCCGTCCGCCGAAAGACAACACAACGCCTTCACATCGGAGGACACCGGTCGATGCGTAAACCGGGCGCACGAAATTGGTTTTAAGTTCAAGCGTCGTGTACGTCGTTCCAGCCGGCAACATCGAGTGAATAGCACAGGCCATGGCTGTGTCGAGGAGCGTTACGATCCAACCTCCGTGCACCAAACCCATCGGATTATAAAATTCTTCGGATGGAGTCCCTTCAAAGGCGACACGGCCCGATGAGATTTCAATGGGACGGATGGCCGTGGTCGCGCTGAACGGTGGCGCAATCAAGGTTCCATCTCGCAAAGCCACGAGAAAATCGACACCAGAGATTGACGCCGCCACATCCGGTGAAACGAGGCCGGTCGGAAACGTGTTGCTTGCGGTCATTCAGCTCGTATCCGTAGGTGCGTCAACATTCGGCGTTGCCCGGATGGCGATACTCTTGCATTACACCCATCATATAATATGTCTACGACCACAAGTCCAAGGGGAGATCTTAGAAATGGCGCAAGATCCGATCGTGATCGTCTCTGCCGTCCGCACGCCCCTCGGGAGGTTTCTGGGAGAACTTGCGCCTCTGCAGGCTTGGGAACTCGGTGCTCACGCCATTAGAGCCGCTCTGGACCGGGCGACGGTCTCCCCCGAAAAAGTCGATGAAGTCCTATTTGGTAATGTCCTGACAGCTGGGCAGGGGCAGGCACCCGCGCGGCAGGCTGCGCGACGTGCCGGTCTTCCAGATGGAACCGGGGCGACAACTGTCAACAAGGTTTGCGGATCGGGAATGAAGGCCACCTTCCTCGGCCACGATCTCCTTGTCGCGGGATCGGCCGACATCGTGGTTTCCGGCGGAATGGAATCGATGTCCAACGCGCCCTACCTTCTGCAGAAAGCTCGCGCAGGGTTCCGGGTCGGACACGGTCAGGTGCTCGACCACATGCTGCTCGACGGCCTGGAAGACGCCTACGAAAAAGGCCGCAGCATGGGTGACTTCGGCGAAGCGACGGCAGAAGCCTATCAGTTCACCCGTGACCATCAGGATGTGTTCGCGGTTGAAACATTGACGCGTGCACGACACGCTATTCAGTCGGGCGCGTTCAAGGCCGAAATCGCGCCCATCACGATCGCCACCAAAGACGGTGATAAGATCGTGGCGGATGACGAAAATCCGCTAAAAGTCTCGCCGGACAAAGTTCCGAAGTTGAAGCCAGCCTTCCGGGCCAACGGAACAATCACGGCGGCCAGTTCGTCGGCAAATGCCGATGGCGCAGCAGCCCTGGTTCTCACCCGGCGATCGATCGCGGAGCGGGACGGTCTTCCAATTCTGGCTGAGATTCGGGCGCACGCAACCCACAGCCAGGAACCAGCTTGGTTTACGACCGCGCCCATTCCTGCCATTCGCAAGGTTTTGGCGAAGGCCGGTTGGCAGTCGGGCGAGGTAGATCTCTATGAAATCAACGAAGCTTTCGCCGCCGTTGCTATGGCGGCCCAAAAGGATCTTTCTATCCCTCGCGACAGGCTCAACGTCAATGGCGGTGCGTGCGCGCTTGGACATCCCATCGGCGCGACCGGCGCGCGATTGATCGTCACTCTGCTCCATGCACTGGAAGCCCGCAGCGCGACCAAAGGCATCGCTTCAGCTTGTATCGGCGGTGGTGAAGCGACAGCGATCGCGATCGAGCGCGTCATTCATTGAGCCTCCGTGTCGGCCGCGGTTAGGTGAGGCCTAATCGCTTCTGAAGCCGATCGGTCGAGGCGCGCAGCAGGCGATCGGCGACGATCCCGACGAAGGCGATGGCAAGACCCGCCGTCAGACCGCGACCGGCATCGGCCTTGGCCAGCGCGATGAAGACCTCCTGTCCAAGGTCGCGCGTTCCGATCATGGCGCAGATGATGACCATGCTCAGCGCCAGAAGCACCGTCTGATTGATACCAAGCATGATTTCCGGGAGCGCCAGCGGCAGCTGCACGCGCCAGAACATCTGGCGAGGCGTGCAGCCCGATACAGTCGCGGCCTCGATCAAATTCTCCGGGATTTGTCGGATGCCGTGGTTTGTATAGCGAATGGCCGGGACGATCGCGAATAGCACCGTCGCGATCATGGCCGTGACGTCGCCGACGCGAAACAGCATGACAACGGGAATGATGAAGCAGAAGGAAGGGAGCGTCTGCAAGGTATCGAGGATCGGTGTCAGAATAGCCGAAAGCCGGTCGCTGCGCGAAGCGGCAATCCCTATGGCAATTCCGAACAGCGCAGCAATAGCCGCCGACACCCCGCAGAGATAGAGCGTGGCCATCGACTTTTCCCATAGTCCCGTGACGGCGCAGAAGGATGTCATCAGGACAGCAAGGATCGCGAGGCGTGCACCAGCGAGGCGATAGCCCGCAACGCCGACGAGGAGCACCATGCCGAGCCATGGGAAGTCGACGAGGAAATCGCGGATCGGATTGAGAATATAAAGCAGCAGGAACGTGCGGAATGCTTCGATCGCATCGAAGAAATGAATGTTGACCCAGTCGACAACTGATTTCCAATAGGGTGCGGTCGAGACCTTGATCGCAGCGGGGACGGCGGCGAATCCCGGAAGGTAGGCGCTCAATACCGTGGTGACTGCAAGCAGGGCTATTGCAAGCGATAGCAACGGATTTCGCTGAATGAAATTCCTGTCGACCGTATGCGGCAGCGGTCGCTGCAGTGCTGCCGCCTGGCTCAAGCGATCGAGGACAATTGCCAGCGCGACGATGGCGAGGCCCGCTTCCATGCCTTGCCCTATCTTCAGCGCGCGCAGGGCGAGAAGGACATCATAGCCTAGCCCGCCGGCGCCAATCATGGACGAGATGATGACCATGTTGAGAGCGAGCATTATCACTTGATTGACGCCGATCATCAGCGTCGCTCTGCCCGACGGCAGCAGCACCTTGAGAAGCTTCTGACGCTGCGTGCAACCCACCATCTCGCCGAAATCATCGATCTCATGAGGCACCCGTTTTAGTGCGAGGACCGTCGCGCGAACCATCGGCGGCATGGCGAAGACTGCGGTCGCAAGCATTCCCGAGACGGGGCTATTGCCGAACAACAGCAACATCGGAATGAGATAGGCGAACGTCGGCATGGTCTGCATGAGATCGAGCATGGGTTCTATGATAGCGCGATCGATCGACGGCTTGCGGAATGCGAGCACGCCCAGCGCGAGCCCGAGGACGACGCATAGCGGGACGCTGATGGCGATCAGCGCCAGCGTCAGCATGGCGCTTGTCCACTGCCCGAAGAGCGCGATGTAAAGCATACACGCTGCAGCTACCGCGGAGAGCCGCCAACCGCCAAACTTATACCCAGCGATGGCGAATGCCGCGCAAACCCCGATCCAGGACAGCCGCGGGAGAACGACAGCATCTGGGCCATAACCAAATTTCCAGCCCTTCGCGAGTAGGTTGATTGCCCACTGTAAGGGGACGTTGAAAATGTCGGTGATGCCGCGCGTCAGCCAAGTGAAATTGGATTTGAGCCACGCCATCAAGGCGCCGATCCAATCAGAAATGGGAATGATCGCGCTGCCGGGGTATTTCGCCGCCCAGGGGGCGATATTTGGAGCCATGTAGAGGAGGGCAACGACGGCAATGGTCGCCCACCAAATCAATTTCGGCGGCGAAATAACGGTTGAACGCACCGACACGGGACTATCGGCGATGGTCATGCGCGCGCCTCGAGAAATTGCTGGCGATCGGCAAGAACATCTATGACGTCGTCGGCCGTCACTTCACCCAGAGGCTTTCCGTCTGCAGCCGTAACGAGGAAATTCTTTCTGCTGGCGACGATGCTGGCGGCGAACGTCGAGACCTTGTCGGATGCCCTCACCGTTCCGCCATAATCAACGGTCGATGACGTCGGACGCATTAACCGGCCGGCAGACATGACCTTCGCGCGTTGTACGTCCCGTGTGAATTCGGCGACGTAATTTGTAGCTGGGTGCAGGACGAGGTCTTCCGGTGTGCCAGTCTGGATGATCTCGCCATCCTTCATGATGGCGACGCGGTCGGCGAGCCTGATGGCCTCGTCGAAGTCGTGAGTGATGAAGACGATCGTCTTTTTCAGGACGCTCTGCAGTCGAAGCAGCTCCGACTGCATCTCGCGCCGGATTAGGGGATCAAGCGCAGAGAATGGCTCATCAAGAAACCAGATCTCCGGCTCGACGGCGAGGCTTCGTGCGATGCCAACGCGCTGCTGCTGCCCGCCCGAGAGTTCACGCGGATAGAATTGTTCGCGACCATTCAAGCCGACGAGATCGATCACCTTGCGAGCGCGTTCCTCCCGCGCCTTGCGATCGACACCCTGCACTGAGAGCGGAAACGCGATGTTCTCGAGCACCGTCAGATGCGGGAGCAAAGCGAAATGCTGGAAGACCATCCCCATCCGGTGCCGGCGAATTTCTATGAGCTCGTCGGGCGACGCTTTCAGAAGATCGATGCCATCAAGCTCGATCGATCCCCATGTCGGCTCGATGAGGCGAGACAGGCAGCGGACGAGGGTCGATTTGCCCGAGCCCGAAAGACCCATGACGATGAAGTTTTCACCGCGCCTGACTTCGAGCGAGGCGTGCCGGACAGCGCCGACAAGTTTGGCATTGCTCACGTCTTCGGCGGTGGGCACGCCATCGTGCTTGGCCATGAAGGCTTTCGCGCCGTCGCCGAAGACCTTCCAGATGTCTTTGCAAAGTAACTTCACGGGCCGGTCGTCTTTGAGCGGCATCGGTTCATCGCGCAGGGGCGCCTGATTGTTCATCCGTCATCGCTCCATGCGCTGTCACGCTTCGGGCTCAAAACAAACGAACCGGCGGCCATTCACGGCCCGCCGGTTCCAGTGACTTTCATTTAGTCGAGCAAAGGAAGAACAACCGGCTTCTTATTTCGCCCATTCCTTCCACTTCGCTTCGTTCGCATCGATCCAGGCCGCTGCGACCTCGTCCATCGACTTGCCTTCGAGGTCGACCTGACCAGACATCTTATTCAGCTCATCGGTGTCGATCGTGTAGGCTTTGGCGACCTTGTAAGCGACCGGCCATTTGTCCTTCAGGCCCTTCCAGGAATACTTCCAGATTTCGCCGTGTGGCTTGCCGCAATCGTATTTTTTGTCCGGGTTCACGCCCCACTTCGGATCGGTGTAGCAGGCAGCCTCGTATTCGGGGAATTGAATCCATTCGCCCTTGTATTTAGCGGGAGCCCAGTGCGGGGAATAAATCCAGAGAAGGATCGGTGCTTTGCGCTGATAGGCAGAATCGAGTTCCGCAAACATAGCGCCGTCAGTGCCCGCATGAACGACGGTGAAGGGAAGACCAAGGGCTTCAACGCGCTCGTCGTCGAAGCCTTCCCACGTCACCGGACCACCGAGATAACGGCCCTTCGGAGCCGTATCGGCCGTCGAGAACGCTTCTGCGCACTTCGGATCCTTCAGCGCCTTCCAGTCGGGAAGGCCGGGGCACTTCTCCTTCATGTATTCCGGAAACCACCACTCTTCCTTGGCTTTCGGGCCGAGCGGTCCGAGGCGCTCGGTTTGGCCAGTCGCATCCGAGGCCTTCATCGCCTCGCGCGCCGTCGTGTCCCAGAATTCGACGCCGATGTCGATATCGCCGTTCGTCAGTCCCGTCGTGAGGCTCGAAAGATAGTCCGCCGTCGGATATTCAACCGTGTAGCCTAGCTTCGTCAGAATCCCGCCCAAAATCTTGGCGTTGAGATTGACGCTGGTCCAGTCGAACAACGCGATCTTTACCGGGTCATTGGACTCAGGTGCGGCCGCCATGGCTTGGCCAAAGCTCGCGAGCGACAGGATCGCTGCACACGCTCCGCCGGCCAAAACACGTTTGACGGTATGGTACATAGGTTAGCCTCCACGCCAACTTTGTTGAGGTCGAATTACTGCGACCGGATACGACTAGACTTTCCTGTGAGTGATAATTTTTGAATTATGCTATTAGTGCGCGACGGCATTCAAGGCCAAATTCTCGGCAGGTGCCGAGATTCTAGGCGGCACTCCCGCGAAAAAAGTTTCGGGAGTCATTGCAGTCCAAATACCTTGCCCCGGATCGCGGCCATAAATCCCCGGTAGAGTTTTTCGGCGCCGGAGACCATGTCCGCGGCGTGGGGCTTGGCCGCGTCGGCCATGCGCCGCAATGCGCCGGGGCCGTGCGCGTGCTCGAGTGCCGTGGCGTACGCCGGGATCTCACCCCACTCGGCGATCGTGTTTTCCTCAACCTCCACGTGGTATTGCATGCCCCAAGCGTTCTTGCCGACCCGCATTGCCTGACACGGGCAAAGATCGGATTTCGCGAGGACTATCGCGCCTTCCGGCGGTTGCGCGACCCGCACTGAATGCCATTGGACGGCTTTGAACGTTTTCGGCAGCGTTCTGAAAATCGGATCGGCATCGGCTTCCTTCGTCAACGCGACGTCGAGAACTCCGATTTCCGGAGGACGTTGTGGACCGCAGGTGCCGCCCAGCGCATCGGCCAGAAGCTGGTGACCGAGGCAGAGGCCAATATACGGTCGTTGGAGATCGCGGACCCAATGGCGGATCGCGCGCTTTTCGTCCACGAGCCAAGGACAATCTTCAATGTCCCACACGTCCATTGGGCCGCCCATCACCCATAACGCGTCGTAGTCAGCCAGCGGGGGAATAGCCTCACCTTCATCAAGTTCGACCGCGTCCCAAGAAATGCCATCGGCAGCGAAAAATTTCCGGAAGATGCCGGGATGCTCACTCGCGATGTGTTGGAAGACGAGGAACCGCACGCCTCTCACTCCTTTTTTTTCGATGCGCTATCGCGAGCAATACCCGAGTAGAATCCCACCGCGAGGAAAAAATATTTCTCAGGGCAATCTTCTCGCGGCTTCGTTGAACGTCATCAGAGCATAGATTTTCCGGTTTAACTGGTGAGCGACGGGCGTGGAAATCTCGACGGGGGGCGGGATTATTCAACGATTTCACTCTTGTCGCACAACTGTCATGCTGTTGGGCAATGGTCTGCGGTGCTCTGAGATTAGCGTCGCCGGAACCTGATGATCCGCTTGCGACCAACTTCGGCCGTCTGCGCAGATGCTCAGGAAAAGATCTGGCGCAAGCCGATAGAAGTTCGAGGCACTCATGCTCGACGACGTCGTTTCCGATATTGTGGCGAGCCCCGAGATCGCCCCGCACGCGTCGCCTGAGTCTCGCATCGGACAGTTCCGGCAGATCCTGCTGTGGCCAGTGGAACTCGTTCCGCCAAATCCGGACCCGGCTCATCACGATTTCGCAGCGATGCTCGCCAAGCTCGGGCCGAACAATCCCTGGAGAGTGGTCGATGACGAATTCACCGGCGATCCGAAAAATTTTCAGGAGCGTCACTACAATGAATTTGTGACTTTCCTTCCGCCGGTGCAGCGCTTCCTTTATGGAAGCGGCAACGCGAGCAAGGCTGCCGCTTCGGTCTCGTCAGAGAGCCCAGTTACGACTTTCCGACGGACGGATGTCGCGGTCGTGCGGGCGGTGCTAACCCCCGGCGCGAAGCCAATCGAACTCAAAGTCGCGCATGTCGATCTCTACTTTTTTTTCGAGATCGACGTGGCGATCCTGGCGCTTGAACTCTTTTCCGAAGACATCAACCTCGCCGATGCCCAGGATGTGTTGTTCCGGCTCGGGCGGACGCATCCGGCGTATTGGGAAAAGGACACAGGCGTCGCAGGACATTGTGCGGTCAAGGTCGAATTTGTCTCGGGACAAGGCGAAATTCTCGCCGCTTCTGACTATGAGGACCGCGATAAATTTCTGGCTCAGGTCTGCTCGAAACGGGCGGCTCGCGTCGCGGCGCATTGGCAGTACCTGCTGAACCCGTTGGTCCCGCATCATTCCGATCAGGCCGGAGCGCTTCGCTACAAGCAGCTCGAATATTATCGCATGCCGCAGATGGCTTTCATCGCGATGAAGGGCGGCAGCGAACTCACTCGCGCCGACTATATCCGCTTGGCCTTTGCGTCGGGGCCGGGGGACTGCTCCGAGCTGCCGTTTTCGCAGCGCCACCTCGAAGACTTCGAAGCGCGCTACTGCTACGACCGGTATTTCGGTCAACATAACGAAGTCGAATGGCCGCAGAGCCGGTACATGTCGTGTGGTCACGCGCTTGTCGTGACCGGCAGCGGCGAAAACCCTTTCTTCGTGGATCCGAACCACGGGTGCCTAAACAGCTTCCGCCACGAGCATTTTCTGGTGTTTCTGATCGCGCACTTCCATAAGGCGACGCTGTTGATGTTCTCGGACCATCTGACAGGCGCGATGAGCCGTCTCGATGCGCATAACAAGAGCGCCATCCTCGCGTTCCGAGCCGCATCACGTCGGGCGCTGCAGACGTTTCTCAGGTTCACCCACCGTTACTGGTTTCATTCCGTCAGCAACCAAACGCAGGCGCACGATATCTTCGCTCTTTGTCGAACCCACCTCGAGATCGACCGGCTCTACGATGATATTCGCCAAGAGATCCAAGAGATGAGCGAATTCCTGGAGAACGAGGCGCTGCGCCGCCAGAGCGATACGGTTACGCGTCTCACCGTCGTCACCACACTGGGTTTGATCGGCACGACCGTTACCGGATTTCTCGGCATGAACCTTCTCGACTGGGCCAATCAATCGACGCCCTGGCGGGTGGCGGCGTTTACGACCGTCCTGGTTCCGACCATCATCCTAACGCTGGTTACCATCGCAAAATCGCGCCGGCTGTCGGATATGATGGAATCGCTTTCCGATGGGACGGCGACCTGGCTGCCCAGATCTCAACGAACGCCGAAACATTAATAAAGTCCGGATCGCGGTCCGCGAGTGAACAGACCATCACGTTCTTTCTAACGGGGGTAACGAATATGATGCGGACGCCATTTCTTGCGTGTGCATGCATGGCCACGCTTCTGGGTTCGGCGTCGGCTCATGCGGACGCGCCCAAGCATAACGTCGTCCTGTTTGTTCCCGACGGACTGCGTCGAGATATCGTGACCTCGGAGACAGCGCCGACGATCGCCGACATTCGGGACAAGGGTGTCAATTTCGTCAACAGTCACTCGCTGTTTCCGACATTCACGATGCCCAATTCGAGCGGCATG
This sequence comes from Hyphomicrobium sp., assembly GCA_040509255.1. GTDB lineage: Bacteria > Pseudomonadota > Alphaproteobacteria > Rhizobiales > Hyphomicrobiaceae > Hyphomicrobium_B. Next base: position 11,103 of record JBEVLH010000157.1, read on the forward strand.
GCAACTGGACACTACCTCGGCGATACTGGCGTATTCGGGAACGTGCTCTACGCCGGCTTCATCATTCGAACGGCATCTGCCGCGCGTCTGGCGTTCATCGAGAACGATGGCATCATCGGCGATATCGACGAGCATTTTGCCGGCAACTTCATCGACGAAGAGACGATTCTGCACGTCGCGCATCGATCGGGCTTCAATACCGCCGCCATCGGTAAGATCGGTCCAACTGTCGTTTTCGATCATACGTCGCGCGGAGGCGGCGAAAGCGTCATCATCGACGACGCGACAGGGTCATCGGCCGGTATCCCGCTCGCCCCATGGGTCAGCGA
>JBEVLH010000158.1:0-41363 GCA_040509255.1 Hyphomicrobium sp.
CGAAAACCAAGACCGTGTCGGCGCTCGTGAAGCCGGGCTACAGCCCGTACGAGCAGTACGCCGAAACGAGCCGTCAGCAGGGGCCGTGGTCAGACATCTACGCGTTCGCCGCGACGCTCTATCATGCAGTGTCGGGAAAGCGGCCGCCGGATTCGCCCTCGCGGATGCTGAAGGACGAGATGGTGCCCGTTCGCGATGCAGCCCTCGGAGGCTATCGCGCCTCGTTTCTCGCAGCCATTCAGCAGGCGCTGGCGTTATCCGTCGATGCGCGCCCGAGATCGGTTGCGGAATGGCGCGGCGCACTGCTTGCGCCGGATCCCGAACGACCAGGGCTTTTCCAGCGCCTTAAGGACAAGACAGAAGTCCGGCGCCGCAAGGAAGAGGAGCAGCGCGCCGGGGGAGCCGTGACGAGCGCGCCGCATCCGCCACCGCCCGATGCACCTGGACCGAAGGGTGTCATGCTCGATTATGTCGCGGCCCTGAGAGAGCCATCGGCGGCAAAAAGCGCGCCCAAAGCACCGGCGCCGCCTCCCGTTCAGGCGGCCGTCCCGAAGAAGGCTGCGGAAAAGAAGTCCAAGGCTGAGAAGAAGGCGGAAAAGGTCAAATCGGCGGAGAAGCTCCCTGCGTTGCCGCCGCCTCCGCGTCCCGTCGTAGAGAAGGCCAAGTCCAAGCCGAAAGTTCGACCCAAGCCCGATGTGGCGCGGCGACCCTTCTCGCGTTGGCTCAAGACCCGACTGATCATTGCGGCTGGCATCGCCGGTGTCGCGTTTGCGTTCCATGACCGAATTCCGCAGCTGCTTTCGTTTCACCGCGATACGATCACCACAGGCACGATCGGCAAACCCGCGGCCAATCCCGATCCGTCACTGACCGAGACCGCGGAGATTAAAGCTTACAGCGTTCCGATCGAGCGGATGGCGCTGAGCGGCGATGGGCGGTTGATCGTGACCGCTGCACAAGAACCGCAGCTCAAAATCTGGTCGTATGACTCGCGGTATCAACTGGGCGCGATCGCGCTTGAGGACGGGCCAGCCGTCTCGCTCGCCATCCGTAACAATCGCGTCGTGACGGGACATGCCAACGGCGCGGTCGACATCTACGATCTTGAATCAAAACGTCGGCTCTATCGGTTCCAGCGCAACGACGCGACGATCTGGGCAGTCGATTTCGTAGGATCGGAAGATCGCGTCGCGGCAGCCAGTCACGACTGGACGGTGTCGTTGTGGGAGACGGCTTCCGAGAGCAGCCCGATCGCGGTGCTGGAAGGACATGAAAACGCGGTGCAGGCGCTTGCCGTCGACCCATCCGGGCGATGGATCGCGTCAGGCGGCGCAGATCGCGCCGTGCGGATATGGAGCGCCGAGACAAAAGACACGAGGCGGCTCTATCGCAACAATTCCGATTTCGTATCGGCGCTCAATTTTTCGCCCGACGGTTCGATGCTGGCGACCGGAAGCCTCGACGGGACCGTCAAGATCCTTTCGATGAATTCGTATCGCATGCAGCGCATCCTCGCAGGGCATAACGCGCGCATCACATCGCTCGCGTTTTCGGGCACCAACGATCTGCTGGCATCGGCATCGGAGGATGGCGTGCTGCGGGTCAGAAGCCTCAAGCGGCCGCGCGCTTACCTGGCGCTGACCGGTCTCGGATCCGGAGCGAAGACAGTCATTTTTTCCAACGATGGGCGGACGCTTTTGACGGGCGGGCAGGACGGCGTTATTCGGCTGTGGTCGCTGCCGGACGCGCAAGTCGCGCAGCGCAACTGAACCGTGCGTCGCTTGCGGGCGCCCGGCTGCTTGGCTAGACAAAATCCGAAATGACTGTGGGCGGCTCTCGGAGAGACAAAGGGCTGCCATCATTCGGTCGACGATCACCGTATCGATTCACAATCGGCCAGGAGCCGGGAGGTACACTCGATGTTCGGGTGGCGCAGACGCAGCGAAGGCTTTGAGTGGAAAGAGTATGTGCGGACGACCGTTCTCGTCCGCCGCGCCGACCGTCAGCGCCGGCTGGAAGACGCGCGTCTCGCGGCCATCGAAAAAGTCAAAAACGTCGCCGATGCCGGCGTCGACGCCGGGCGCGTGGGGGCTTCAGCGGCAAAGTCCGGAGTCGCGCGACTGCTGGCGATCATCGGACGGGCGATCGCGGATTTCGCGATCGCGATCTTCGGGGTGGCGGTTCGTTGGGCGACGTTCCTTTGGAACGTCCTCAGGGATGCGTTGGCGGCCCTTCTCGCGCCGCTCGGTACCGTGATCCAGGGACCAACTGATGCGGCTCGTGAAAAACTCAAGATGGTGCCTGACGTCGCGCGAAACTTTCCGGTCAAGGCTCATCACCTCATCAGCGCTGCCCTGTTCGTCGGATTGATCTACGCGATCGGTCCGATGCTCCAGAGCGCAGACGGTGTGAGCGCGCCGGGGCTCGATATCGCGCCGGGTCTTTCGACCACGACGGGTTCGATCGACAGCTCTCACCAAGTAAGCATTTCAAACGAGCTTTCGGGACCGGCGGCGGCCCTTACCGGCGATTCGATCCGCGTCGACGGCACGACCGTCCGACTGGCAGGCATCGAGGCGCCGGCGTCCGCGCAGCCGTGCTATCGCGATGATGGTCGCCGTTGGAATTGCGCGTCGACCGCGCGATCGGGCCTCAACAAAATCGTCCGCGGTCAAAAGGTGACGTGTACGTCGTCGGGTCAAGACAACGCCGGGCGCACGCTTGCCCATTGCGTGATCGTCGCCGATGGCAAAGATCTCGCGGCCGAGCTCGTGCGAAAGGGCTACGTGTTCGCGACGGACACTTCGTTCTTCAGCGCGCTTACCAGCGAGGAAGAGGCGGCACGCAGTGCCAAGCTCGGCATTTGGCAAGGCGAAGTGATCCGGCCGCAGGAGTGGCGTGATCAAACCTGGGAAGCGGCGAAGCGCGATGCGCCCGACGGATGTCCGATCAAGGGCGTGGTGCGGGCATCCGCCAAGCTCTATGCATTGCCTTGGTCGGACGTTTACGCCAATGCGCGCGTCCGACCGGAACGCGGTGAGCGCTGGTTCTGCAGCGAGGACGACGCCAAGGCGGCGGGCTTTGCCCCGTGGGACAAATCCTGACCTCCGCCAGCGGTGTGCCAAAAAAAATCCCGCAGTCGGGGGAGACTGCGGGGGGAGCGGATCTCGACGCCATGGGGTTGTGGGACGGCAAAGAGATCAACACGGACAGTACAGCCAATGGTGGCAGAAATTTCAAGCGGTGCGCGCGACTGATTCGTTTTTTGCAGTCAAGATGTGGCTGTTTCGCTGGCGTTTGATGCAACCGCGCCACGCAAGTTATCCCGTCATTCAACAAAATTTCCCAGGCTGTTCGGTGGGCGTGTGATTCGATGGCATCAGCCTATTTCCTAACGGCCCTAAGGAGCATCGAGGCGGCGTCTTTCCCCTGGCTGGTAGATGCGCAACCAAAAGTTCGCCAATCGCGGCCTCCGCGGACCATTTGGTTCTCGCGCGCGCGGCCTTCTACCAATCTAGAAAAAAACCAGTGCGAAAACGTTCATCCGGCGACTGAAAACGGATTCTCCTTTGATCTCCTCAAGCCCCGGAGAGATCAGCCATAAGTCTGTGTTGCAGATTCACACCATCAGTTTTTCTGAACAGTAGAAGGCAAGTCTCGGCGCTCCCTTTTTGCAGGGCTGCCGCCTATGGTGCGCGCGGGTAGGGGCACGGGCGTTTAGTAACCAGAGGGGTTATCTCTATGTTGCGCAGACTGGTACTGGGGCTGTGCGCCGTCGTGGCGGCCGCGGGTACTGCGGCTTTCAGTGGCGTCGGAACTGTCGCCGTCGTCGGCACTGCGGCGGGCGTCGCGGGCTTGGTGACCACCGCAACGGATGCCGAAGCTCAATCGTGGCGCCGCCGATATTATCGGCATCGGCACCGCTACCATTATCGCCGCGGCGATCAGCTTATTCTCATTGCCGAAACCGACGTCGATCTCTCACTCGACCGCTATACGATCGATGTGCGGCAAGCCAAAGGCGCATACAAAGGAATTCGCATCAAGAACGCGATGGGCAAGTTGTTTGATGTCCGGCGCGTTCAGATCGTCTACAGCGACGGTACGGTCTGGAATGAAGACCGTCAGATCGACATGTACTGGGGCGAGCGCAGCCGACCCATCAATCCGACCTACGAAAGCCGGTTCATCGATCAGATCACGATCGAGCAGGAGCCGGGCTATGGTCGCGGGCGGCTGCAGATCATCGGCATTCAAGATCCCGAGGGTCGATCGATGGATCGCGTCGATCGTGGCGGCGGACGACCTGATCGCGATCGCGACCGCGATCGTTACGAACCGCCCAGAGGCGAGGTCTCCGACGGTATTTCGGTGCGCCCGACCGTGCCGGTGGCAACGCCAACGGCACCGGGACAACCGACCGAAGGCGGAGACGTTCTGTTCGGTGCGCAATACGTCGGCTTCCTGACGGATCGCGACGTCATCCGGATTGGCAGCGAAGTCGGCAAGTTCTCGAAGATCCGTCTTCGCGTCCTCGACAACGACATCCACATCACCGAGATGAAGATCGTCTACGCGAACGGCGAAAGCGATACGCTGGCGATCAATGCCGACATTCCGAAGAATTCCCGCACGAACTGGATCGACCTCAGAGGCGACCGGTTCATAAGGGAAATCCAGCTCGTCTACCGGTCGCGGCCGAACTTCAACGGGCGCGCTCGGATCGAGATCTTCGGCCGGTACGCTCCAGGTTGGCTTGGACCGAACGGCGAGGGTCGAAAATATAATCAAGGCTGGGTGCTGCTCGGCGCCCAAACGGCAGGGTTCATCGGCTTCGACAAGGACATCATTCCTGTCGGCAGCAACGAGGGCGGGTTCCGACGCCTCCGGGTGACCGTCCGTGACCGTGCCATCACCCTCAACGAAATCAAGGTCGTCTATCGAGACGGGGAGGAAGAGACCATTCCGGTTCGCACACGCGTCGATGCTGGCGGTACGTTCGGTCCCATCGACATCAGAAGCGGACGGCGAAACCCCATCGATCACATCGAAGCCAAGTACCGCTCGCGGTTCTTCGATTCCTCGGCGAAAGGCAAAGGGTCCGCCATCGTCGAGATCTGGGGCCAGCACTACTAGGGTTCGGTGGATGACAGCCAGACAGAGATTAGAGGGGGCCGAGCACAATCCGGCCCTCTTTTTTTCGCACCAATGCTTGCCGCGACCAAAACGACGCGGTTTTGCGCAGGAATTGCGAAGCTACGCACGCTTATCTGCCACAAATGACGTTAACGGCGTTTCACGGGGCGCACCTAGTATGCTAGGCGACGCTCAAGTGTGGCGGCTGTCGATTCCACTCTTGATGATACTCTTGGGGGACCAGAGCTTTGAACGTGAGCCTTAAGCAGCCGCTGCAGGCTGAGAGCCGTGCGGGCGTCATCGTCCGCGATGCGCGGCTGACCTCATCTCCTGCCGCCTCAATGCCGGAGACCCAGAAACAACGGGTCCGCAGACTTGCTGCTCACTGCCAGAAATATCGCGGCCCTGTCCCCAGGCTCGCGATCCAGCAGCTGGCGACGACGTTGGTGCCTCTCGTGCTGATCATCGGCGTCATGTTCGCCACCGTCGAGCACGCCTACTGGGCGACACTGCTGCTGGCGCTTCCCGCGGCGGGTCTGCTGGTTCGCGCATTCATCATCCAGCACGACTGCGGGCACGGGTCGTTCTTCGCGTCTCGCGCTCTTAACGATTTCATCGGCCGCTGCATGAGCGTGTTGACGCTCGCGCCATACGGACTTTGGCGGCGAGAACATGCGCAGCATCACGCGACGTCGGGCAACCTCGACCGGCGCGGCGCGGGCGACATCGACACAATGACCGTCGAGGAATATCGCAAACTGTCGATGCTCCGTAAGTTGCATTACCGGCTCTACCGTCATCCGCTGTTCCTGTTCGGTCTCGGCGTCCCGGCCTACTTCCTCATTCTGCAGAGAATGCCGTGGTTTCATTCGCTGACACCGCGCGAAAGCTGGAAGAGTGTGCTGGCGCTGAATGTCGGACTGGTGGGGCTCTATGCGCCGCTTTGCTATGCGTTTGGCGTCGCCAACGTGCTGTGGGTCGGACTACCGGTCCTACATATCGCGGCTGCTACCGGCGGCTGGCTGTTCTTCATTCAGCATCAATTCGAAGAGACGACGTGGGACAAGGCGGAAGGCTGGGATTTCCAGGTCGCGGCGTTGCTCGGATCGTCGTACTACGACCTGCCCAAAGTTCTGAACTGGTTCACGGGCAACATCGGCCTGCATCACATTCATCATCTCAACAGCATGATCCCGAACTATCGGCTTTCGGCCTGCCTTGAGACGAGTCCCGAGCTGAAGGCGATCAATCGCCTCACATTGCGCGACAGCATTCGGTGCGCGGGCCTGAAGCTATGGGATGAGGATCAGCGCCGCCTGATCAGGTTCGACGAACTTCCAGCGACTGCCTGAAGGCCATTCGCGCGGATCGCCATGAGTGCACAGAATGGACCCGCGCCGACCGACGAACTCCTCACGATCCGTGACTGGCTGAGATACGCCGTCACCCTCATGACGCGTGGGGGCTTGGTCTACGGGCACGGCACGGCGAATGCCGTCGACGAGGCCGCCTTCCTCATTCTTGCGACGCTCGACCTTCCGATCGACGACATCAACCCCTGGCTCGACTGCCGCCTGACAGCGGCCGAACGCGAGAATGTCGAGTTCGTCATTTCTGCTCGCATCGAAACGCGCAAGCCGGCCGCCTACCTGACGAACGCGGCCTACATCCAGGGCCACCGGTTCTACGTCGACGAACGCGTTATCGTGCCTCGATCGTTCATCGGAGAGCTGATTGCGCAAAATCATCTTGCGCCGATCGTGCCGGACAGCCTGAGCGTCCGGCGGGTGCTCGATCTATGTACCGGCTCCGGCTGTCTCGCCATTCTCGCGGCCGAAGCTTTCCCGAACGCCGACATCGACGCGAGCGATATTTCGGAAGATGCGCTTGCTGTCGCGCAGCGGAACATTCGCGACTACGGTCTCGAAAAGCGGGTCCACACGTTCAAGGCTGACCTGTTCGATGGTCTGCCGCGAGCGGAGTACGACGTGATCATTTCCAATCCGCCATACGTTACGGCCGAGGCCGTAGCCGCGTTTCCGCCGGAATACCAAGCGGAGCCGAAGCTCGCCCATCTCGGCGGCGCGGACGGCCTCACCCTCGTGCGGCGGATTTTGAAAGCCGCGCCAGAGCGTCTTGCTCCCAAGGGCAGCCTTGTCGTCGAGATCGGCGACGGACAGGATAATCTCGAACGGTCGCGGCCGGACCTGCCGTTTCTTTGGCTGGACACGGCGACAAGCAAAGGCGAGGTCTTCGCGCTGTTCGCCGAAGACTTGAAGCCCACCGCGCCTGAGAGCGTGAAACGGCGCCAGGGCATCGTCCGGCGCTGAGGATCAGCCGAAGGCGCCGAAGTGATGTGAAATACCGGTGCCGATTTCGCGCACGAACTCGTAGGAAATTTCCATCGGCGTCAGGATTTCCGTTTCGAGCCGAGCGTAATCGTCGATGCCGCGCGGACGGTAGCTCGCCTGCTCGTCGAAGGATTTCGCGGTGAGGCTTTTCTCGTCGTGCGGAAAGGCTTTGCGCAGGACGCTCAACACCTCGGGGATTTCGAGGCTCAGTGCCATCTCGAGCACCTGGGTGTGCGACAGGCCGTCTTGCGGAGCGAAGCGTGGCAACTGCGCCGCGAGAATAAAGATGCGCATGATCAATGCAAGGCGGATCGCCTGAAGCAGGTCGAGTTCGAGACGATTTTCATCGGGAACAATGCCGTCTTCGATATTCAAATCGGCAAGGATGGCGTGCAGGTCGATGGCATCGAGACGCAGAAGATGCACCAGCTCGGAAATATCTCCATAACGGTCATCGGGCAGAAGATGAGTGGCAAGAGTGCGGAATGCGCTGTTCAGAGCCGCCTCGCGCCCCCATGACGCGCGCGTGGCCCAAAGGCCGGCGTTGAACACCTGGGCGTTGGCCGCCATGGCGTTGAGGCTCGATATCGTCTTGCCGTGCGCGATCATCGCCAGCAGGGACTGAAGCCGCTTTGACGATTTTGCGAGCTTGTAGAAGCGGTCGCGGTCGGCGCCGACGGCGGTGCCGAGGCCGGCGACAACGTTGGCGATATAGCCGAATTGTTGAAGAATTGCGTTGTTCGGAATGGCGCGCATACGAGCCGGATTGCCGCGATCGGATTTATGATCACCCTGGCGCTTGACCGGACGCGAACCGGTCTTGAACAGCAGGTTCGGGCCGAATGCGCCAAGCACGGCGCGATAGCCGTCGTGTGCGAACAGATCTTCCTGGAAACCGCGAAGACGCAAGAAAAAGTCCAGGCTGAAATCCTGCGCGGAATAAAACGGGTCTTTCTCGGCGGGCGGAATATCGCCGTCCATGACGATGGTGGCGAGCGCGCGCGTCGTGAGCGCCCGGTTGCCGAAGAACATGTAGCCATCGCCGCCCTGGAAGCTCGTCTCGTGCTTCACCGGGATTTTTGCGGCACCGAAACGGCGGCGGGCCTCATTGGTCATGACATAATGAAGGCGGCGATAGAGCGTGCCAGGGTGCGCGCCGCGGCCCATCGACTCGCCATGCGTCGAAAAGAGAAGCGTCTCGACGCCGTCGAGTTTTGCTTCCTCGACGATGGCCGCCAGCGCCTTGTAATAGCGTTCCACGGCAAGGGTGGCCGAGATTTGTCCGATAAAGCGACCGGCATCCGAGAAGCCTGTCTGGATGCTGATGCGATTGCGGCCCTTGACGTACTCGCGATAGGTCTCCTCCTCGACGAGGCGCTGCATAATGCGCGCGCCGTTCTCGAGGCCGAAGGGAGTTTCGAACAGCGGCGAGATGTCGGTGATGTGCTCCACGCCAAACAGCTTGGCGAAGAAGACGGCGATCAGGACGGTAGCGGGCGATTCACATTCGGCGATGAGGAACCGGATCGGCGTTTCCTTATCGACGTGCTTCATAATCTGCGCCGTCAAGGCGAACTGGCGGATGGCGGTCGCGGTCTCGAGATCGAGCGTCGCGAAGTTCACCGTCTCGCGCGGCGTATTCCTGATCATCTCGACGATGCGTGCGAGGGACTGGCTCTCGGTGAGATCGCGGGTCCACGGCTCGTGGACGTAGGCGCGGAAGGCGTTGTGAAGCTGGAGCGCGTTGATGCGCAGGTGGATGTGCGACATGCCAAGGCCGGTCGCTTCAACAAGGCCCGCGAGCGCGGCCGTCGCGCGCTTCATCTGCGGCGCCTGAACGGTATCGATCAGAGTGTTGAACAGCGACTGCAGCGGCTCAATCGTCAACAAGTTGTAGCCGTCGGTCTTGGTGATGATGTTGGCGGCTTTGGCGAGGCCCTCGCCGTCGCTGGTGAAGCTCTCAAGCGCCTTCAACTGCTCGTCGACTGCTGCGATCCCGAGATCGAGCTTGCCGACAATCTGGCGTGCGACACGCTGGGCGGCATCACCGCTCTCGAGCTTGTGCTTCAGCACGACGAAGCGCTCGCGGATGTCAGCAAGGGCTGCACGCTTTTCGCGAAGCCGGACCTCGAACGAGAACGTCCAGGCGATGTCGGTGCGGCCGTCAAGATCGTAGCCGACCCATGAGGCAAACGTCGTCAGCTTCGGACGCAGCTTGAACGCAGCATCGCCGAACTTCTGCGACGCGACGCTATAGAAGCCGTGCAGAAGCTCTTCGTAGGCGTTGCGGAGATTGCGGATCGCATCCTGCGCGCACTTGTGCTCGTGGTTGAGCGTCAACGCCGGCTCCGGGCGTTGCGGCAGACCGATCGTGGCGTCGGCGGTAGGATCGGCGACAGCGATGTCGACCATACGGCGGTAGAGAGCGTCGGAGAGACCGAACGTCGGGTGCGCCGTCAGAACGATGCCTGTGCGAGCGCGCGACCAAGCGTTGGCGAAAGCTTGAATATCGTTGCCAGCTTCGTTCGCCGTTTTCTCAACGTATGAGGTGAAATCCTTTAGGGTGGTTGCCTGATCGACATATCCGACCTTGTCGCGCAAGCCGCGGGCACGACGGACGCAGGCACGATCCATGAGGCGGCCGGCGAGCGCTTTCACCTCCTCGAAGGAAGTGGAATTCGACTCGAGCCGGCGCGAAATATCGAACGCAACGTTGAGGATCGGATTGAGCGATGGGTTATCGGGAATTTGCTCGCGGAGACGCTTCAGCTCGTCGATCAGCTCACTTTCGTCGAGCTTCGTCGAACCAACTGCCGGCGTCGTGTCCTGCATCACCAAAGGCTCCATGTCCCCGCGAGGACGGAATTCTTATGAAGACTCAAATGTAGCGGAGAGGATGGCCGGAGGCAAAGAATGGTCGCCTCCGGCAGCAATCCAACTCAGGCTACCTTCCTCATCTGGCCGAGGACCTGCGCGACCGTCGAGCCCATCTCAGAGGGGGTCGGTGCGATCGTCACGCCGCATTCCTTCAGGATCTCGACCTTCTCCGCCGCCGACTCGCCGAACGCCGAGACGATAGCGCCGGCGTGGCCCATGCGCCGGCCCTTCGGAGCCGACAGACCGGCGATATAGGCGATCACCGGCTTCTTCATGTGTTCTTTCGCGAAGACGCCGGCTTCGGCTTCCTGCGGACCGCCGATTTCACCGATCATCAGAATGGCGTCGGTCTCGGGATCTTTCTCGAAAGCTTCGAGAACGTCGCGATGCGAGGAGCCGTTGATCGGATCGCCGCCGATGCCGACCGAGGTCGAGACGCCGATGCCCAGCGCTCTCATCTGTTCCGCGGCCTCGTAGCCGAGAGTGCCGGAACGTCCGACGATGCCGACGCGTCCAGGAAGGTAGATGTGTCCCGGCATGATGCCGAGCATCGCCTTGCCTGGCGAGATCGTGCCGGCGCAGTTCGGGCCCGTCAGAACCATGCGGTTCTCTTTCTTGTAGCGCCGCATGTAGCGCTTCACGCGGATCATATCCTGGGCCGGGATACCGTCCGTGATGCAGACGCAGTATTGAATGCCGGCGTCGGCAGCTTCCATGATGGCGTCGGCCGCGAACGGCGGCGGCACGAAAACGATAGAGGCTTCGGCGCCCGTTTCGTCGACCGCGCCCTTGACGGTATTGAACACGGGTCGGCCAAGGTGAGAGGTGCCGCCCTTGCCGGGCGTGACGCCGCCGACGACGTTAGAGCCGTAGTCGATCATTTCTTGAGCGTGAAACGTGCCGATACGTCCGGTGAAGCCCTGGATCAGGATCGGCGTCTTTTCATTGATAAAGATTGCCATTGGTACGTTTCTCCGGATTTAGGCCGCTTTTTTTGCTGCTTCGACGGCTTTTTTCGCCGCTTCCGCCAGCGTGTCTGCGCTGATGACAGTGAGACCGCTGGTATCGATGATTTTACGGCCTTCCTCGACGTTCGTTCCGGCGAGACGGACCACAATCGGCATCGTGAGGTTCAGTTCCTTGACGGCATCGACCACGCCCTTGGCGACCCAGTCGCACCGATTGATGCCAGCGAAGACGTTGACGAGGATGGCGCGGACGTTCTTGTCGCGAAGCACGGCGCGGAACGATTTGGTTACGCGTTCGGGTGAAGCGCCGCCGCCGATGTCGAGGAAGTTTGCGGGCTCACCACCGGCGAGCTTGATCATGTCGAGCGTCGCCATCGCGAGGCCGGCACCGTTCACGATGCAGCCGATATCGCCATCGAGGCCAACGTAGGAGAGGCCACGATCGGACGCGTACGTCTCACGCGGATCTTCCTGGCTTTTGTCGCGAAGCTCGGCGATATGCGGACGGCGGAACAACGCGTTTTCGTCGAACGACATTTTGGCGTCGAGCGCGAGAACCTGCTTTTCCTTCGTGATGACGAGCGGGTTGATCTCGACCATCATGGCGTCGAGATCGCGGAACGCGCGGTAGCAACCCATGATCGCCGGCACGAGCTTGTTGACGATGTCGGGATCGACGCCCAAACCGAAAGCAAGCTCGCGGGCCTGGAACTGCTGCATGCCGACAGCCGGGTCGACCGTCACGCGGATGATCGTGTCGGGCTGGGTGGCCGAGATTTCCTCGATGTCCATGCCGCCTGCGGCGGACGCAACGACGACGATGCGCTCGGTCGCGCGGTCCATCACGAAGCCGAGGTAGATCTCGCGATCGATGTTGGTCGCTTCTTCGATGTAGAGCCGCGACACGAGCTTGCCGGCGGGGCCTGTCTGATGAGTGACGAGCTTGCGGCCGAGCATCGACTCGGCTGCCTCTTCGATCTCGCGCTCGTTGCGGCAGAGCTTGACGCCACCCGCTTTGCCGCGTGCGCCAGAATGGATCTGGGCTTTGACGACGACGACGCCGCCGAGTTCGCTGGCGCGGTAGGTCGCCTGCTCGGGGCTATAGGCCAATCCACCGCGTGGGATCGGAACGCCAAACTTCGTGAGAAGTTCTTTTGCCTGATATTCGTGAATGTCCATTAGACGGACTCCTTAGGTATTATTCGACGTTTCCTGGCCTTTTATTATTTCGCGCGGGCGGCTTCGCCCGCCTTGATCGCTGCAGCCGTAACGAGGAGGTTTTTCGCCATCTTCTCCGATGCAGCGTCGATCATCTTGCCGTCCAAGGATGCGGCGCCCTTACCTTGAGCCTCAGCCTCCTTCAGCGCCACAAGGATGCGTTCGGCGCGTTCGACTTCCTTCGCGGTCGGAGAATAGATCTCGTTGGCGAGTTCGATCTGCGACGGATGGATGGCCCACTTGCCTTCCATGCCGAGCGCCGCGCCACGGCGTGCTGCCGCCTTGTAGCCTTCGGGATCGTCGATGCCGCCGAACGGCCCGTCAATTGGCCTTAGGCCGAAGGCGCGGCAGGCGACTGTCATGCGCGACAGCGGGAAGTGCCACTGATCGCCGGGATAGTCCGGGTTCAAGCCGCCGATGACGACGGTGCGGGCCTTGTTGAAGGCGGAATAGTCGGCGACGCCGAAGTGCATCGATTCAAGACGGCTCGGCGCGGATGCAATCGCTTCGACGTTGGCCATGCCGAGCGGCGTTTCAATGAGGGCTTCGGTGCCGATCTTGTTCGTCAGGCCTTTCGCAACTTCGATCTGGCTGACGATGCATTCCACGGTGTAGACGTCGGCGGGAACGCCGACCTTCGGAATGAGAATGGTGTCGAGCTTGGACCCGGCCTGCTCGACGATGTCGACGACATCCCGATACATGTAGTGCGTGTCGAGGCCGTTGATGCGGACGGAAACGCTTTTGCCTGCGCCCTGCCAGTCAAGATCGTTCAGCGCCTGGATGATGTTCTTGCGGGCCTGCTCTTTCTCGGGCGGCGCCACGGCGTCTTCGCAATCGAGAAACACGTAGTCGGCGGCGCTCTTGATGGCGCGATCGATCATGCTCGGATTGGATCCCGGCACTGCGAGGTAAGAGCGCTGCAGGCGTTGCTTGCGGGTCGGGTAAAGCGTGAAGCTCATTCGGGGGTCGCCTTCCTAGGTCACAGTTCGCGTTTGTTATCGTTGGGTCGGGGTTGTCTCTCGAAAAGAGCACCCGGCCGCGATGGCCGAGTGCGAACGATGTTAGGCAGCCTTGGCCTGCGTCGGCGTCACGCCGGTCGCCGACTTGGTCGCGGTCTTGCTGAAGTATTCGGCGGCCGCGCCGGTACCCGATCCGAGCTTGATGTTGATGCCGGTGTCCTTCAGCGCCATTTCGACGGCGAAGAGAACGCCGCCAATCATGAACTCATCGAGCGCGCCGAGGTGGCCGATGCGGAAGACCTTGCCCGCGACCTTGTTGAGACCCGTTCCGAGCGACGTGTTGTAGCGATAGTAAGCGGCCTTAAGCACGGCGTTGGCGTCGAAGCCTTCCGGCACCAGGATCGCCGACACGGTATCGGAGTGCCACTTCGGTTCCTTCGCGCAAAGCTTCAGTCCCCACGCATCGACGGCGTGACGGACGCCGGTCGCCAAGCGGTGATGTCGAGCGATGACGTTGTCGAGGCCTTCGGCGAAGATAAGATCGAGCGACGCGCGCAGACCGCGGATCAACTGCGTCGCTGGCGTATACGGGAAATAGCCAAGATCGTTGGTCTTGATCATGTCTTCCCAAGAGAAGAAGCAGCGGTTCATGCGGCCGTTCTGCGTTTTGTTGACGTCGAGCGCCTTCTGGCTGACGGCGAGAATGCCGAGGCCGGTCGGCAGCATGAAGCCCTTCTGCGAACCGGAGACGCATGCATCGACGCCCCATTCGCCCATGCGCATGTCGAGCGAGCCGACCGACGAAACGCCGTCTACGAACAAGAGCGCGGGATGCTTGGCGGCGTCGAGTGCCTTGCGGACGCCGGCGATATCGGACGACACGCCCGTCGCGGTTTCGTTATGCGTCGCGAAGACAGCCTTGATCTCGTGGTTCTTATCCTTAGCGAGGATGTCGGCATACTTCTCAAGCGGCACGCCGGTGCCCCACTCTTCGTCGCACAGTTCGACCTTGAGCCCCATGCGCTCGGCCATGTCGACCCAGAGCAGCGAGAACTGTCCGAAGCGGCTCATCAGAACCTTGTCACCGACGGCGAGCGTGTTCTCGATTGCCGATTCCCAAGCGCCGGTGCCCGACGACGGGAAGATGAAAACTCTGCCATCCTTCATCTTGAAGACCTTCTTCAGGTCTTCGAAAACCGGCAGCGTGAATTTGGGAAATTCCGGAGAGCGCATGTCTTCCATGGGAAGGTTCATCGCCATGCGAACGGCATCTGGAATCGTTGTCGGGCCGGGGATGAAAAGATGGGGCGTAACGGTCATAGAAGCGTTCCTCCGCGCTGCGTTGAGCCAAGCCGACGATCCCCGACGCAGCAGGGGAGACGTTCCGGCATGCTTTTGCTGATCCTTCCGCCCGATCGCAGATGCGGGCGTCAGTCTTAATTAGCAGGCGGACAGTGATGGTGGGAACGGAAAACTATCAACACCCGGTTGGGCAGATGGTGCTACCCACCTCAGCCTGCTTGGTGCAGTTCCCGGCGAGCGCGCGGCGTCACTTCAGGACTGCCCGTTACGGTTAATCGAAACGTGCAGTGCAACAGCCATGGCGCGATTCGATACGCCGAGTTTGTCGTATAAATTTTTCAGATGATATTTCACCGTATTGCGCGAGATTCCTGTGCGCGCCGCGATCTGGAGATTGGTCCAGCCATTCGCTAGTGCAGCAAGTAACTCTCGCTCTCTGGCCGTCAGCCCTTCGAGCGGATCGTGATTCAAATGGTCGATGTCGACATACGGCAGCGACAAGCGGCCACGCGCGACGGATACGACGGCTTCCAGCAAAACTTGCGGATCTTCCGTCTTGGAGACGAAGCCCCAGGCGCCACCTTTTATCGCTTGGCGAAGAACCTCGTGGGAACGCTCGCCAGTGTAGATGATGATCCGCGTCTGCCACTTCTCCTGACGGACGCGCGCGAGAACGGCGCCGCCGGTCATATCGGGCAACGTCCAACCGACGACCGCGATCTCGACCGGCTTCGATATGAGCGCGTTGATCAGCGCTTCGCCGCTCGGATACACGCCGCAGACGCTGAAGCGTCCGTCGCGCTCGATCAAGGCATCGAGACCGGCACGCACGACGGGATTTTGATCGGCGATCGTGACCTCGATCTTGGCGGCCATCCGCGCGAAACTCTCCTCAAAGGCCGGCGACGGCTTCACAGGCGTCCCGCACTCCGCCTCGAAATTGGCGACCCCGGCAGGATTTGAACCTGCGACCTACGGTTTAGGAAACCGTTGCTCTATCCAGCTGAGCTACGGGGCCAGCATCAGCCTCCCGGCGGTAGCGCATCGCGAATGATTCCAGCGTCCCGCATTCGGCCGGAGAGCTATGAGGCGCGTGCCGACAGAGGTCAAGCGCAGGTGCGATAGGCGCGGATCAAAGTCCGGGCAAACTACGTCGTTTTTCAACGCGTACCCCGCGCGTAAACAAGTGCGTGCAATGTCCCAATTTAGCTACTTTTGATTGAAATAGGCTCAAACTTCAGATAAGGAAGTGTCGCCGCGGGCGGGCAAACGGCCGAAAGGCCAAGCGGGGTTTGCGTCGAGGGACGCTCGCGGCAATTCTTTGTTCCGGAAAGCCCCCGATAGAGCGAAAAGCAGGGATTGCAGAAGCGCTTCCCGGCTTGGCGAATGCCGCAGCGTGTGGTCCTGTTCGCCATGGCGGGGCGAAGGTGGGCACTGGTGTTTGGCGCGGTGGGGCTCGTGGTCCCCATGAGCGCCACTGCCGATCCGGCACCTGCCCCTTCACCGTGCGCGCTCGAGCCAGGGCCTGTTCGAACGGTAACGCGAATCGTCGACGGCGAAACCATCGTTCTCGACGACGGCAAAGTCGTCCGGCTGATCGGGGCGCTTGCGCCCCGAGCGCGTGATGCCGATGCGGTCTCCGGAGCGTGGCCGCCGGAACTCGATACCGTCAAGGCGCTCTCGGATCTCGTACTTGCGAAGCGCGTCAAGCTCGCGTTCGCCGGCCGACGCTCCGATCGATACGGCCGCGAACTGGCGCAGATGTTCGTCATCGATCAAGGCCGCGAAGACTGGGTGCAAGGCTTTCTTCTTGCCGGCGGCTATGCCCGCGCGTACGGGCTGCCCGAAAGCTTCACGTGCGCGCGCGAACTGATGGCGCATGAGGCCGAGGCGCGTCGCACGCGGCTTGGGATCTGGAGCAATGGCGTCTATCGCGTGCTTCCCGCGGATCATCCGGGCGAGATCATGAAACAGCGCGGCAAGTACGAGCGCGTGACTGGAACCATCGTTTCCGTGGGCCGTACCAAAAGCGCGACGTACCTCAATTTCAGCAAGGACTGGCGGAGCGATTTCACGGCGCGAATCGATAAAAAGGTGCTGGCCGCAAATCCGGAGTTCGACCGCTCGCTCGATGGCCTTGCAAACAAGACGGTCGTCGTTCGCGGTTGGATCGAGCGGCGCAACGGACCACTCATCGACATCGCGGACCCATCGCAACTGGAATCGCCGGACGACGCGGTGCCGAGCGAGGCCCCAAAAGAGTTGCGCCCGGCCCCGCCGGAAGGTGCGGAACCGAGCGCTGTAAATTTAAAGTCACTCTAACGGCCCATGAAAGGCCGTCAGATCATGCCGCTTCTTCGACGGCAGACGAAGCAGACGCTTCGGTTTCAGCCAAGCGACGGCCCTTGGCGCTCTTCGAAAGGATCTCCGTGATCCTCTGGACGGCGCCACGCTCATCGAGCTTTTCGACGGCGGCAAGTTCGCGAGCCATGCGATCGAGCGCATCCTCATAGAGCTGACGCTCGGAATAGGACTGCTCGGGCTGCGCTTCGGAGCGATAGAGGTCGCGGACGACTTCAGCGATCGAAATGAGATCGCCAGAGTTGATCTTGGCGACGTACTCCTGAGCGCGGCGGCTCCACATCGTACGCTTGACGCGGGCGCGGCCCTTCAACGTTTCCATCGCCTTCTTGACAAGGCCTTCGTCAGCGAGCTTGCGCATTCCGACGCTCGCGAGCTTGCCGGTGGGGACGCGCAGGGTCAGCTTTTCCTTGTCGAAGGTGATGACAAAGAGTTCGAGTGCCATGCCGGCGATTTCCTGCTCCTCGATGCCGACGATGCGGCCGACGCCGTGAGCGGGATAGACGACGAATTCGTTGGCTTTGAAACCGTGCCGCTGGCTGACCGGCTTCTTCTGTACAGCGAGTATCTGACGAGCGGCCGCAGACTTCTCTGCAACGTCCTTCGGGGACGCCGGCTGCTGAGCCGTTGCGACTGGAGCAGAAATCTTCTGGTTCGCCGCCTTGTGGGCGTTAGCCGGCACGGCGACG
Source organism: Hyphomicrobium sp. (assembly GCA_040509255.1). Lineage (GTDB taxonomy): Bacteria > Pseudomonadota > Alphaproteobacteria > Rhizobiales > Hyphomicrobiaceae > Hyphomicrobium_B. The sequence continues at coordinate 17,865 of JBEVLH010000158.1, forward strand.
GCGCGCTGCGGGGCAGCCGCGGCTGCGGTTTTGGCGTTCAGCTGAGCAGCGGCGACGTGCGGCGCTACCGGCGTATGCGTGGCCGGCTTCTTCGCGACTGGAGCGGTCTCAACCTTGGCCGACGACTTCACCGACGACTTGGCCGCGACGACGGGCGCTGGCTTCTTCGCAGACTTGGCAGCAATCGGCTGTGCGAGCTTGGTCTTGGCAGGCGCCTCGGCCTTGGCTTTGACGGCGGGCTTGGCGACCTTATTGGCGCTTGCTCCAACCTTCAGAGGCATGGACTTTCGAACGGCACTCTTAGCTGCGGACTTGGGGCTGACCGGAGCTTTTTTCTTTTGAGCCATATCAATCTCTCACTCTCGCATACTGGGCTCCGCCGGAATGGCCCGGCTCGACCGTCGGTCCGTCCCGGGGGAGACGGAGCATCCCTGCTGCGGATCAAGCCGGCATCCGAACAGCAAGCGCGCATTGACCCGAGCCTCGTCCGTTACGAGAGGCCGACCCCTGCGCGCCCATTTTTGGCCTAGCTTCGCAAATCCTGTCCGACTCTGAAGTGGCCCAGTGACGCCCCATAACGTCTTGTTGAGAGCTGCCCTTCAGAGTTGGGCATCCCCCTTTTGTTCACGGCCGTTCCGGATTTGTGCAGACTTAACGCCATCGCAACTGACTCTAACACAGTATTGACGGCAATTGAAGGGTCGCTGTCTGAGACAATCTGGACGAGCTTAAATCCGCATTTAAATTAACGCGCCAAACCAAGGGCTTAAATAAGGACGGCCCTAAGAGGTTTCAAGAATCCACTAGTGAAGCAAATTCAATCCCCTGAACCTGGGTTCGGGGAAAAATATTTCTCAAATTTATCAGCTTCGTCTTTGGCCGCGTCTGCGTCGGGAAGAGCCGCCTTTTTGGCGGTAATGTTCGGCCAGCTTTCAGAGTACTGGCGGTTCAGCTCCATCCATTTCTCGAGGTTGGGCTCGGTGTCCGGCTTGATCGCGTCGACAGGGCATTCGGGCTCACATACCCCACAGTCGATGCACTCGTCGGGATGGATGACGAGCATGTTCTCGCCTTCATAGAAGCAGTCTACCGGGCAGACCTCGACGCAATCGGTGTATTTGCACTTGATGCATTTCTCATTGACGACGTAGGTCATTCGAATTCCTGGTCCTCGAATTGGTCGCAGAGCGGTATTGCCGGCGTCTCAAACCGATTTCCCTGCGATCCAGCGGCGCCCTTATTACCATAGGCGACACGGCTGCCTAGGTGGACCGGGAGTCACAGTTCAATCGCGTCCTCTAAGTTTGTCGATCACGCGACGTTCTCGCTTCGTTGGCCGTCCGCTTCCCTCGCCTCGGGCGGCCTGACGCGCGAAGGAGTTTGCTTCCGCCGACCGGTCCGCTGCCTCCGGCGGCGACTTCGGGGCCAGGTCGCGGTAGAGCGTCTGTGCCTCGGGGGCCGGACCGCGGCGGGAGCCGATGCCGAGGATCTCGATGCTGACAACGCGGGGACCCAGCGAGAGCGTTAGCACATCGCCGGGCCGGACGATGGTGCTCGTTTTGTCGATCTTTACGCGATTGACGCGAACCTTACCCCGCTCGATCAGAGCCTGAGCGAGCGTCCGGGACTTTGCGATGCGGGCGTACCAGAGCCACCGGTCGATCCGTTGCAGCGCTACCGCGGGGCCGGCGTCAGGCATGCCGTCAGGTCGAGCCGGAGCCTTCGCTCCGCTTTTCCATCTGCGCTTTCAAGGCAGCGAGCGCGGCGAAGGGCGAAGACGAATCGGCGGCTGCCGATTTCGGTGGGGCTGCCGAAATCACCTGGGGTGAGCGCCGCTCCTCGCGCCGTCGGCCATCGTCGCGGCGGCCCTTGCGATCGTCCTCGCGGCGCGGGCGGCCGCCCTCATCCTTGCGCTGCCCGTGCTCGCCGTTGCGGCCTTCGAAGCGTGGGCGATTGCCGCGATCCTCGCGCCGGTCGGGAGGACGCTGGTTCGGGCGATCCGAGCGCTCGGTCGTGCCGGCGCCGGCGCCTGATGTTGGCGCTGCAGCGGTGCTGTTCGCCGGCGGCGTGGCGGTCGCCTGGTTGTTGCGATGTCCCTGGCCATGAGAACGGTGCCGGCCCTGACCGCCTTCGCGACGCTGGTTGTTCTCCCGTCGCTCCGGACGCTGATGGCGGCGCGGCCGCCAGATGTCCTCGAATTTCTGAACCTCGGGTTCGGACACTGCAGCCGGCGGGACGTCGGATGCGGGAGATGTCGCCGGGGCTTCAGATTCCACAGGCGCTTCGGGAGCGGCAGCCGCCGCGATTTCCGCGTCCGCGGTCTCTGCCGGGACCGGCGCTTCGGTGCTTTCGGGGACGGCGGTGGTCGCATCCTCGCTTGCGGGTGCCGTTTCGTTCGCGATGGGCGCAGCAAGTGGCGTCGCGGGCGCGATCGGGCGACGTTCGAGACGGAAGCCGAGCGCTTTGAGGACTTCGCTCAGTTCCTCGGCCGAGCAACCAAGTATGGACATCATGTCATCGGTGGCGCGGAAGCCGCCATCACCGGTCGAGCCCTTCGGCGGCGCATCGGTTTTGCCCGGTCCCGAGCGCCACGCCAGGAGCGGGCGGATCAGATCGGCCAGTCGCTCCAGGATGTCGAGGCGGACAGCGCGGGGCCCACAAACGTGAAAGCCGTGGGCGCGATAGAGAGCTTCAGGCGTCGCCGGATCGACGACGACCGACGTCAGCCCCGGACGCGGCAATTGCGGTGTCGTGCCATTGGCGGTCGGATGCTTCAGCAGCCACAACGTGGCGGCGAGATCGGCCGGTGCAGGCTTCAGCATGATGGGGAAGAAGATGTTGAACGCGCCGAAGCGCAGGCCGAACTTGCGGAGCTCGGCGCGCGCTGCCTGATCGAGTGCGTTGATCTCGTCCGCCACGCCTTCGCGCTTCAGGGCGCCGAGACCCTCCTTGAGCTGAAACGCGATGCCACGCGCCAAGCCGTGCAACTCGGTGCTGTTCGCCATCTCGACAAGAGGCTTCAGCTTGTCCGTGATCGTGTCGTCGATCCAGGTCTTGATGCGAGCCTGCACTTTTTCGCGATCGGCTTCGCTCATCGCCTCATCGACAAGCAGGGTGACGCCAGGATGAAGCGGATCGTCCGCCGGCTCGAGCTTGGCGATTTCGTCGTCGCGCCAGACCACCATGCCGTTGCGGGTAATCTTCAGGGCATCGTTCTGGGCAGCCGCGACACGGCGCGCGCGCATGCCAAGTTCACGCGTGACGACTTGCATGGCCGCCTGACGCGTCGCCTTCTCGTGAATGCCGTCGGCTGCGGTATCTTGCGTGAAGCGAAAGCCCTTCAAGCGACCGACGAAATGATTTTCGACGGTGATGGCGCCGTCATCGGCGATGTCGGCGGTCAGTTCGTCCTTGTCTCGCATGCCTTTCATCAGAGCGCTGGTCCGACGATCCACGAACCTCTGCGTCAGGCTTTCGTGCATGGCGTCGGAGAGACTGTCTTCGATAGCGCGTGTTCGCTCCTGCCAATGCGCCGGATCTTTCAGCCAGTCGGGGCGATTGGCGACGAAGGTCCAGGTGCGAATGTGCGCAATGCGGGTCGAGAGCGTGTCGATATCGCCGTCGGTCCGGTCGGCAAGCGCGACCTGCTTGGCGAACCAGTCCTCGGGGATGCGATTGTCGCCTGTCGTCAGATGGCGGTAAAGATTCGAGACGAGTTCGGAATGGCTCTGACCGGAGATCTTGCGATAGTCCGGAAGCTGACAGACCTCCCACAGAAGCTCGACGCGCGGTCGAGATGTGGCGATGTCGGCAATTTCGCGGTCGGAACTCAAAGCTTCGAGCGCGGCCACGTCGTCGGCGGTACGGGCGCGCGTCAGACGCTGCTCGCGGGGCAATTCACGAAGCGATGCATGGAGCGCATCGAGGGTCGAGAAATCAAGTTTGCGATTGCGCCACTGCAGGGTGCGAATGCTGTCGAAGCTGTGGGTTTCGAGACGTTCGACCATGTCGGCATCGAGCGGTTCGGCACCGCCCGTCACGCCGAACGTGCCATCATTCATGTGGCGACCGGCGCGGCCCGCGATCTGGCCGATCTCGCCCGGCGTCAGGTTGCGATGATTATGGCCATCGAATTTGCGAAGCGCAGAGAAGGCGACATGATCGACGTCGAGATTGAGGCCCATGCCGATCGCGTCGGTCGCGATGAGGAACTCGACGTCACCCGACTGATAAAGCGCGACCTGGGCGTTTCTCGTGCGCGGGGAGAGTGCACCAAGGACGACGGCGGCGCCGCCACGCTGGCGGCGGATCAATTCGGCAAGCGCGTAAACTTCCTGCGCGGAAAACGCGACGATCGCTGAGCGCGCGGGCAGGCGCGTGATTTTCTTTTCGCCGCTGTAGGTCAGTTTCGAGAGACGAGGGCGCGAGATAAAATTCGCACCGGGAATGAGATCGGAAATGGCGTCGCGCATCGTCTGCGCGCCAAGCAGTAATGTTTCGGACCGGCCGCGTGCATGGAGGAGGCGGTCGGTGAAGACGTGTCCGCGTTCGGGATCGCCGGCGAGCTGGATTTCGTCGATCGCAAGAAAATCGACATCGATATCGCGCGGCATCGCTTCGACGGTCGATACCCAATAGCGCGCACGCTCGGGCTTGATCTTTTCCTCGCCGGTGATGAGCGCGACCTTATCGGCGCCGACGCGCTGCTTGATGCGGTCGTAGACTTCGCGCGCGAGCAGGCGCAGCGGGAGGCCGATCATGCCGCTTTCGTGACCGAGCATTCGCTCGATCGCCAGATGCGTCTTGCCGGTGTTGGTTGGTCCGAGCACCGCCGTCACGTTTCGGATGCGGGCTTCCAGATCACTTGCCATGTCGTGCATTGACTCCGATCGAGCCCCCGGCATTGCAGAGGAGGGCCCAGAGATCAAGGATAAATCGGCCTGCCCATAAAGAGTGTCGCGTTGCCTAGAACCTCGCGCGCGGCGGGCATCATTGCGTCAACGCGATCTGCTGGTTGTTTGCGGCCGTGATGTTAATCGTGTCAGCGGTCATGACCGCCGGCCCAATGGTCGAGGGCACGGTAATCCGGTAGGGCACGTAAATGCCGGCCTTCGGCACCGCCCGCAGCGCAATTTCAATATTGTTGTAGTCGATCCAGGGATTGACGAAATCTTTCGGCTTGTGGCCGGCGATGGGAATGTATTTCACGCGGCACACGACCAGTTCCTTCGGCTGACCCGAGGGATGTTTTTCGGCGATTTTCTCGCGGCCTTTGAAGGACAACCGCAAATCGTAACGGACCTTGCCGTCGAAGATCGGGATGGTGCGGTTGCAGGCGTCGGCCGGGGTGGCGTCGGACATCGCAAGCGTGGCTGCCATCGGATCGAAAACGTTCTTGAGGTTTTCGGGCTTCAGCTTGACGGCTTCCGGCGACGGCGACTTTTTCGGCAAGAGCGCGATCGACGACACGGCCGCGTCGGAGAACCCGAGCTTCACGGACGTCACTTTTTTCTTGGTTTTGTAGTTCATCTCAAAGGCTGCAGGCTGCACTCCGGACTGGGCGAGCGAACCGTTACCGGAGAAGCTGCCGACCCACTTGAAGGCGCCGAACAGCGCGGAGATTTCCGTCTTGCCGACGGCCGTATACGATTTACCGGCGAAATGCGCGTCGAAGTTATAAACACCGACCTCGAAGCCATTGAAAGATAGCTTATAAACGGCCGAAACTTCATTCGGCCAAGAGTCCGACGCGGCGCGCGAACTCTCCAGCGGGAATGTGGCAGCGGCAACCGCGACGAGGCCCCATCCGGCGCTCCGCCACCGCGCACCGACACCCAAGATCGCCATATCTCGTACCTAATTGCCCCTTCAGCTAAGAAACGGGGTACGCTTCGTTTGCGACTATTCTTGGACTTTGAGGTATTTCCCGCCCCCCACAGGCCGCCTAATCCGCGGTCTCTCACGGGCGCTTGACGGGTGTCCGGCATGTCAATTATACAGCAGCCGAAACCCCCGCTGGCTCTGCTCGCGGGGCGCAATTTTTTTGCTGAGACAGCAAGATTTCGATCGACCGCCCTCGGATTTGAGAGCGCGGCATAGGAGAGTGTTATGACCAGGCGCTGCGAGCTGACGGGGACTCTGCCCCTCTCAGGCCAACTCAGGAGCCATGCCGAGAACAAGACGAAGCGCAAGTTCCGTCCGAACCTGTGCCACGTCACGTTGCTGAGCGACGTGCTTGGGCGGAAGGTTCGCCTGCGCGTATCGGCGCGAGCGCTGAAGTCGGTCGAGCATCGCGGTGGCCTCGATGCCTTTCTGCTGAAGGCGGACAACGAAGAGCTTTCGCAGACCTGCCTGAGGCTCAAGCGAGAGATCCAGAAGGCCAAGTCAGCCAAGGCTGCGGCCTGATCTCAGCGGGTCTTAGCGGTTATCAAAGCCCGGCTTCATTCGGCGGCCGGGCTTTCGCTTGCCTGCTGCCGTTCAACAGGAATTGCAGAAGTATCGTGCGCTGAATCAGCGGATCGAAATTGTCGTCCGAGATCATCGTGATCAGCACATCGCCGGAGTGGAGGCGCGTGACGGCCAGGCCCTCCATGTTGTCGATGTTGTCGTTCATGTCGGCTTCGATGAGGGTTTCGCCTTCGATGGTGTGGTCGAGCGCCAGTGCTTCGGGCGCGACGCGGATAAGGCGCATCTTCACGCCTTCGAGCCAGCGGAAGCGGCGTTCCAAGACGAAGAGCGTTCCATCTTCGAGGCTCGCGATGTCGGTGATGTCGAAGTCACCGACGTTCTTCAGATGGATGGTCTGAGGGCCGTCCTTGGTCCAGAGCCAGCCGGTGTGGTTGCGGGCGGAATCGTACAGCCGCTCTGAAAACGCGATCGGCCAGCCCTTGTAGGGACCGCCTTTCAGGATCGTCAGCGCTTCGAAGCCTTTGTTCGGATCCATGCGCGCTGCGGCGGCGGGCAGCTTGAGGGCAACGTTCGCCGCTTTGACGCCCGTGGGGCTGAGGGAATACCGTTCGATGCGATGGCGATCTTCGAAGCCGATGAGCACCGAGCCGTGCTGGAACGTGCCGCCTTCGAGAGCAATCGATTCGGAATCGCGGTCGCGGCTGCGCGCGATGGGACGACCCGAGGGGTTTAGCAGCGGGCCGAGACGAGCGTTCGTGACGCCCGTCGGACGCTTGCCGGCATAGGTCAGAGTGCCGGTCATCCAGACCCCGGTATCGGAGAGGGCGAAAAACGATTTCGCGTCGTCGTCGACAAGGAGGCCGGACCAGCCGCCGAAATAGGCCGATGGCGACGTCAGCACGACGCCGCCAACAAAGGTCAGCTTGCCGAGCCGCCGATCGGGGCCATCGCGAACAAAGGACGTCACGGGCTCAGCATTGACGACAATCGGCCCGGCTTCGAGATCAGAGATATCGGGCTTGGCGTCCGCTCGTGAGGCAGCGGTGCCGACGAGAAGCAAGGCAATCGCGACCGCCGATCGACTGAACACCACCGCGCGCAAAAGCAACCTCAATGGGTGCGCGCCGAGCGATGGCGGCTCGCGCCGACTTGATCGGCTTCGTGCTTTTCTTCGAACAGCTCGACGAGTTTTTCGGTCATCGCACCCGCCAGCTCCGAGGCGTCGGTGATGGTGACGGCCCGCTGATAATATCTGGTCACATCGTGGCCGATGCCGATCGCGATCAGCTCGACCGGCGAGTGGTTTTCGATCTCATGAATGACCTGGCGCAAATGCTGCTCGAGGTAGCTGCCGGAGTTCACCGAGAGCGTTGAATCATCGACTGGCGCGCCGTCGGAAATCATCATCAGGATGCGGCGCTGCTCGGGCCTGCCGACGAGACGCGCGTGCGCCCAAGCCAGCGCTTCGCCGTCGATGTTCTCCTTGAGCAAGCCTTCGCGCATCATCAGGGCGAGGGCATTCTTGGCGCGGCGCCACGGGGCGTCGGCGGTCTTATAGATGATATGGCGAAGATCGTTGAGGCGTCCCGGCGCGGGAGGCTTGCCCGCTGCCAACCATTCCTCGCGAGACTGGCCGCCCTTCCAAGCCTTGGTCGTGAAGCCCAGGATCTCGACCTTCACGCCGCAGCGTTCGAGCGTGCGGGCGAGAATATCGGCGCAGCATGCCGCGACCATGATGGGACGTCCGCGCATCGAGCCCGAATTGTCGAGCAGCAGCGTCACCACCGTGTCGCGGAAGTCGGTGTCGCGCTCGCGCTTGAACGACAGCGCGCCAGTCGGATCGGTGATGATGCGCGTCAGCCGGGCGGCGTCGAGCTGGCCTTCTTCGAGGTCGAAATCCCACCCGCGATTTTGTTGCGCCAGCAAACGCCGCTGCAGCTTGTTGGCAAGCTTGGCGACCGCCGTCGACAGCGTCTTCAGTTCCTTGTCGAGGAAAGCCCGAAGCCGTTCGAGTTCCTCCGGCGTGGACAGTTCGGCGGCACCGACCTCTTCGTCATAAGCGCGCGTGAAAACCTTGTAGCCGAAGGCTTCCGGGTTATCGAGAACGGTCATGTTGGGACGCCATGGCGCCGGCGTCTCTTCGTCGTTGATGTCGCCGTCGTCGAGGTCTTGCGGCTCGGTCGAGCCCTGCTCCATCGTCTCTTCGGTCTCGGATAGATCGCCCTCGGAAAGCTGGTCCTCGCTTTCCTGATCCTGACCGTCGGCCGCGTCTTCGCTCTGCTCTTCCGAATCTTCCGAGCCGCCTTCGGCCGAGCCTTCCTCGTTTTCGTCCTCGTCTTCGTTGGGCTGCGGCTGATCGTTCTGATCTGCCATCTCGAGCGCTTTCAGAAGATCGCGGATCTGGCGGCCGAACTGCTCCTGATTTTCGGAGAGTGCTTCCAGCCTGTTCAAAAGCTTGCTGCCGCGAGATTCGATCGCGGACCGCCAGACGTCGACGAGCCCTTGCGTCGAGGCGGGCGGCTGCTGGCCCGTCAGACGTTCGCGGATGAGAAGCGCGAGGGCGTCTTCGAGCGGCGCTTCCGCGCGGGTCGTGACGGAGCGAAAGCGGCCGTGACTATATTGGTCTTCCAGGCGCGCCGTCAGGTTGGCGGCCATGCCCGGCATGCGCGCCGAGCCCAAGCCTTCGATGCGCGCACGCTCGGCTGCTTCGAAGACAGCGCGGGCCGGTCCCGGAGCCGGCGCGATCCGGCGATGAAGCTTGGCGTCATGGCAGCCTATGCGGAGCGCGAGGCTATCGGCCCAGCCGCGAGCGAGTGCGACGTCTTTCGCGGAGGGAGCGCGCGGCAGATCGGGAAGATGGACAGCCTTGCCGGAAACATCGCCCTTGCCGGGGCCGAAATCGACCTCGACTTCGCCGTCGCCGGCAATGGCGCGCACCGCGGGAGCAAGTACGCGCTTCAGCGGTTCGGACGGTGCTTCCCGGCGTTTGGTGGTGGAGGTCATGAACGGCCCATGTCGCGGCCCCGGTCGATCGATCAGCTCAGCGCGACGTTGGCCGTGCTCTCCGGCAGTTCTTCGCCAAAGCAGCGCTGATAGAATTCGGCGACGAGCGGTTTTTCGAGATCATCGCACTTGTTAAGGAACGTCACGCGGAACGCGAAGCCGAGGTCGCCGAAGATCTCGGCGTTTTCGGCCCAGGTGATAACGGTGCGCGGGCTCATCACCGTCGAGAGGTCGCCGTTGATGAAGGCCGAGCGGGTCAAATCGGCGACGCGCACCATGTGCGAAACCTGCTTGCGCTTGGCTTCGGTCTTGGCGAAGGCCTTGACCTTCGACAGGACAATCTTGGCTTCGTCATCGTGCGGAAGATAGTTGAGCGTCGCGACGATCGACCAGCGATCCATCTGACCCTGGTTGATCTGCTGGGTGCCGTGATAAAGACCCGACGTATCGCCAAGCCCGATGGTATTCGTCGTTGCGAACAACCGGAAGGCCGGGTTCGGACGGATCACCTTCGACTGATCAAGTAGCGTCAGCTTGCCCGAAACTTCGAGCACGCGCTGGATGACGAACATGACATCGGGACGACCGGCATCGTATTCGTCGAATACGAGGGCGATATTGCTCTGGAGCGCCCAAGGCAGAATACCCTCTTTGAACTCGGTAACCTGCTTGCCTTCCTTCAGGACGATGGCGTCCTTGCCGACGAGGTCGATGCGCGAGATATGACTGTCGAGATTGACGCGCACACATGGCCAGTTGAGGCGAGCGGCGACCTGCTCGATGTGCGTGGATTTACCGGTGCCATGATAGCCCTGGATCATCACGCGGCGATTGTGTTTGAAGCCGGCGAGGATCGCGAGCGTAACGTCGCGGTTGAAAAGATAATCGGGGTCGGTGTCCGGCACGTGCTCGTCGGGCTTCGAATAGGCGGGCACTTCGAGATCGCTATCGATGCCGAAGACTTGGCGAACGGACAACTTCATGTCCGGCAGATTAGCGGCATCAGCCCCGTTCGCGCTGGTAGACGTGCGCATTTCCGTTGAATTCCCGATCAGATCGCCCAGCCGCTGCCAAGCCCTTAAACGGTGCAACTCTATTCGGTGCGCATCCGTTTCAAAGGCTCGGAGGATTAGGCTAGGCCAGATTGTTTCAGATAGTTATAGGCTTGGAGGATTTCGCGCAACTTCTCCTCAGACCGGCTATCGCCGCCGTTGGCGTCGGGATGGTGGATCTTCACCAGGTCCTTAAAGCGCGCCTTGATGTCTTCCTTCGACGCCTCATCGGGAAGATCGAGGACCCGCAGCGATTTGCGCTCGAGCGGCTTCAACTGGCGGCGGATCGTGGGCATCTCGGTGCGAGACGAGCGCGCGCGCCGCGTGACCCGTTCGGTGCCGGCTTTGACGCGGGCGGCCGCTTCGTCGATGCGAGAGTCGTCACGCGTGCCGTGAGCCCAGGCATTGGCGCCGGTCTTCCAGGTCGGACGATGACCGGTCAGCGCGTCCTTGCGGAAGTTATTGACCTCGGCGTCGCTCATGCCGTCGAAGTAGTTGTACTCTTGATTGTACTGGCGGACGTGATCGACGCAGAAATGAAAGTATTCGCCGTCGCGGCCGCGGCCCTTCGGAGCTTTATGGGCCCCGGGCTTATCGCAGCCCTTCCACTGACATTCGGGCGCGCGCGTTTCCTTCTTGGCGCCTTGCTGGCGCTTCGAGCCGACGCGGATGCTGTCGAAGTATTTTGATTCCAGTTTCATTGCATGAATTATGAGGGTTTGATCGCGGCGAAACAAGGCGGCAAGAAAACGCTTGATTTCCGGTGTGACTGTGCCGTCAATTCTCTTAATAGGCCCTTTCGCTCTCGCGCGCATCGCACCAAAGCAGCACGAAAGCGCATCCTGCGAGACAATCATGTCCATTACTGGCCGACTTAGAGAAAAGCTGATGGTCGGGCTGCATCCGACGAGGCTCGACGTCGTCAATGAATCTGAGCTTCACGCCGGGCATCGCAACTCGCCTGGCACGGGCGAAAGTCATTTTCGCATTCTCGTCGTCTCCGAAGTGTTTTCGGGCAAGTCGCGGCTGGAACGTCACCGGCTCGTCAACGAGTTGCTGAAAGACGAACTGGCGGGCGCAATTCACGCGCTCGCACTTTCGACGATCGCGCCGGGGGAAAACGTGCCAAAGCCCGCTGACTCGCACGGTTGAATGTAGTTCAACCTGCCGATCGCGTGGCAAGTCCCGCGCCGGGGGTCGCCGACGGCGTAACAGCCTTGATGCGCAGCGCCATGATGCGGTTGCGGCTCTTGCGCAAAATCTCGAACCGATAGCCGTGGAACGTGAATACCTGGCCGGGCTCAGGGATGGTCTGGGCTTCGTGGATGACAAGGCCCGCAATCGTCGTCGCCTCATCGTCGGGCAGATCCCAATCCAAATGGCGATTGAGATCGCGAATTGCAACGGTGCCATCGACATTGACGGTGCCATCGGATTGCACGCGGATATGGCTGTCGGGGTTGTCGTGCTCGTCGGTGATCTGGCCGACGATCTCTTCGAGGATATCCTCGAGCGTGATCAGTCCCTGGACCTCGCCGTACTCGTCGACGACCAGCGCCATCTGAATTTTCTTTTTGAGGAATTGGTTGAGCTGATCCTTGAGCGTGGTCGTATCGGGCACGAACCACGGCTCGGATGCGCACTTCATGATATCGACCTTCTCGGGCTCCCAGTCGGTGCGCGAGAGTGCAATCAGGACGTCCTTGGTGTGTAGGACGCCGACGATGTTTTCCTGCTCGTCCTTCCAAAGCGGAAGGCGCGTGTGGTGCGAGCGCAAGACCTGATCGACGATCTTGGCGGGCGGTTCGTCGCGATCGATCGTTTCCATCTTGGTGCGATGAACCATGATGTCGGCGACCTGAAGATCGCCTAAGTCGAGGACGCCGCCAAGCATCTCGGCATCGCCTTTGGCGACGGTGCCCTCCTTGGCCTGAAGATCAATGGTGCCGCGGATTTCCTCGTGCGCCGCGAGAATGTTGGCCTCATCGTCGGCCTTGCCCGGGGTCAACTTCAACAGGTAGCGGACGACAAACTCGATCGCCTTCGTAAAGGGCGTCAGGAAATAAATGAGGCCCTGCATGATCGGCGCGACGACGAGCGCGACGCGATCGGCATAAGCGAGCGCATAGGTCTTGGGCAGCACGGCCGCGAAGATCACGATCAGAACCGTGATGATGGCGGTGGCGTAGGCGACGCCGACCTCGCCGTAGAGATGAACAGCGATATTCGACGCCAGCGCCGCGGCGAGGACGTCGACGAGCGTATTGCCCAGAAGGACAGTGCCGATCATCTTCTCGGGCCGCGACAGCACCTTGTTGACGAGCGCCGCGGGCATGTTGCCGTCTTCTTCAAGCGAATGCATGCGCGCCCGGGAGGCGGCCGTCAGCGACGTCTCGCTGGCGTTGAAGAACGCCGACAGGACGATCAATAGGACGATGGCGAAGAGGCTGATAATTATGGTCATGGTTGACGGGTTTCGATGTCCTGTTCACAAGCGGCAGGAGCAATCTAACATATCCCGGAAGGGCGGGGATAACTTGGTCAGGCGATTTCCCGCTCGAGGAATGCCAGTACGGTCGCGGGTGCGACATCGCGTGTCACGAAGGCCTGTCCGATACCTCGCACCAAGATGAACGTCATCTTGCCGGCCTTAACCTTTTTATCCTGACCCATAAGGCGCTGAAGTTCGGCGGCGTCGGGAGCGCCGCCCGGAATATCGGCGATGCGGGTTGGCAGTCCGACGGCTTTCAGATGCGTGGTGACGCGTTCGCTCGTCCCTGCCGGGCAAAACCCCAGTTCTTCCGACAGGCGAAACGCCATGCACATGCCGATTGCGACGCCTTCGCCGTGCAGCAGACGGTCGGAATAACCCGTCCACGCTTCAAGCGCATGCCCGAAGGTGTGGCCCAGGTTGAGGAGCGCGCGGTCGCCGGTTTCGGTTTCGTCGCGCGCGACGATGGCGGCTTTGGCGGCGACGCTGGTCTCGATCGCGTGCGTCAGGGCCGGACCGTTGTTGCCGAAAACGCCCTGCCAGTTGGCTTCGAGCCAGGAAAAGAAATTTGCATCCCCCAAGAGGCCATATTTGGCAACCTCGGCGTATCCGGCGCGCATCTCGCGCGGGGGCAGCGTGGTCAGAACAGCAGTGTCGGCGACAACGAGGCTCGGCTGATGGAAGACGCCGATCAAGTTCTTGCCTTGCGGTGTGTTGATGCCGGTCTTGCCGCCGACGGAACTGTCGACCTGGGCGAGTAGCGATGTCGGGATCTGCACGAAGCGGACGCCCCGGCGCAGAATGCCGGCCGCGAAGCCGGCGAGATCGCCGATCACTCCGCCGCCGAACGGCACGACGAGATCGCCACGCTCGAGACCAAGCTCCAAAAGCCGTTCTGACAACACGGCGAGATCGCGAAAGCTTTTGGTCGCCTCGCCCGGCTTCATGATGATCGAGCCAGCAAATGCGCCTTCGGCCTTGAGACTATCTTCGAGCGTCGAAAGATGGTGGCGGGCGACGTTTTCGTCGGTGACGATCCCGCATTTGACCGAACCGAAGCGCGCCTTGATCAATGCGCCCGCATCGCGAAGTACGCCGCGCGCGATCAGGACATCGTATGAGCGATCGCCGAGATCGACGCGGACAGCGCGCGACGGGTTGGGCTCCTGCGCCTGTGGCGCGGGGCCTTCGCTGGCGAGGCGCGTGATGATGTCGGTGACGATGATGTCGTGGGGTTCGTCTCGGCTTTCGACTGTCATGTCTGCTTCTGCGTAGATGGGATAGCGGGCTTCAATCAGCTTCTGCATGGTTGCTTCGGGATTGCCGTCGCGCAAAAGCGGGCGGGTGTCGCGCTTCATGACGCGCCGCATGAGAACAGGCAGTTCGGCCCTCAGCCAGATCGAAAAGGCGACGTCTTTGACGCGGCTGCGAGTTTCCGGATTTATGAATGCCCCGCCGCCGGTCGCGAGAACTTGCGGACCGTTGGCGAGCAATCGGGCAATGACCTTGCGCTCGCCGTCGCGAAAATGCGCTTCGCCATGGTCGGCGAAAATCTCGTTGATGGTCTTGGCGGCGGCGCGCTCGATCTCCTCGTCGGCGTCGATGAAGGGCAGGTTGAGCTTGAACGCCAGGCGCTTGCCGACCGAGGTCTTGCCGCAGCCCATAAGTCCGACGAGCACGATCGGCCGCTTGCCGATCCGCTTTTTCGCCCGCTCGATCGCTTCGGATTCCGTCATGCGCGCCTCGACGCCGATCGACTCGGCGAATCGGTTAGTTTCGGCCAGTACGCCTCGTGGCAGGATGGTCATTTGCGCGCCCTCATGCCACGAACCCAATTTGTTCGCAAATTGGAACACCCTGTCAAAATCGTCGTCGGGGGCACCAGATGCCGGACCCACGCAAGGGGGTTACTGTAAAATGGCGAACCGAGTCATAATCGCGCCATCAAGGTGCCCACCTAAAAGGCCGGGACGGGACAGATAAATGCCGAGCCTTTTCCGGCTATTGTTCGTACTTTGCGCGCTTGCCGCGACGGTTCTTGGCGGGCTTTACGTGCTGGCCACGCGCTTCGAGCCCGAGCAGCAGACGTTCAGCAAGCCTGTGCAAAACGTCAAAATCCGGCGGTAAGCCATGGTGCATACACACCGAAAGACGACATCGGGGGTCCGGCAGTTCTGGATGGCCGCGCTGCTTCCGCTCAGCGTCATCGCAACGACGGTTCCCGCCGGCGGACAAGAGGATCCCGGCGCGGCGCCACCTCCGGCAAGCAGCAAGAAGCGCCCCGCGCGGGATGATGCCTATTCCCCGCCGCCGAACAAACGTTCCTACCTCGAGCCGCTCGGCTCGCCCTCGCAAGGCGGTGATGATCTGTGGTCCCGGCCTTCGGGCGGCGCCGGCAACACGGGATCGAAACGGGCTGCACCGCCCGGCTCGGGCAACTCGGTCATGCGCGACGCCATTCCGCCGACCGTCGACAAAGGCGAGCTAGCGCCCGTCATGTCGAGCGACGGCTCCGGTCTGCCTTTCGAGCTTTGGGGCGGCATGGATGTGGCGGCGCTCGAAAAGCTGATCGCCACCATCGAAATCCCGCCGCGCTCGCCGGTTCTGCACGATCTGTGGAAGAAGCTGATCACAACGCCCTCCGGCGACGGCTCGAACGCCAGTTTCACAGCCCTGCGGCTGGAGGCGCTCTATCGTTCGGGCCTGGCGCGGGAAGCCGCCGCCGAAATCGCCAAACAACCCGCCGGCGATAATCCGCTTCTCGTCTCGCTCGAAGCCCGCAACGAGCTTGCCGCCGGTCATTCGGACAAGGCGTGCGAGCTCGTCTCGCGCTCGGCCGGCCTCAAGGGCGCCATCCCCGCGCGGCTCAAGGGGCAAGTGATCCTCATGGCCGGGTACTGCTCGGCATCCAAAGACGATAAAGCCGCGGCGGGACTGGCGGCCGATCTGGCGCGCGAAGAAGGCGTCGAGACATCTCCGGGTCTTGAGGCGCTCGACGCGTTTTCCATCGGCTCCAAGCCGCGCTATTCGGCGGTGAAACAGATTTCGCTGCTCGACTATCGGATCGCCGAACGGGTCGGCGGCCTGTCGCACAAGCTCGTTCTGGAAAAGGGCGAACCGGCGCTGCTGGTGGCGCTGGCGACCGACCATTCCACACCTGTCGACCTCGGATTTCCCGCGACCGAGGCGGCGGCGCGGCTCAATGCGCTAACGCCGCAGATGCTTGCCGGCATTTATCGGGTCAATGCAGAAAAGGTGCCCCCGGACGATCTTCTGGCGGATCGCGGACCGAAAGGTGTCGGCCGACGCGCGGCGCTGTTCAAGGCCGCGGAAGACGAGCGCTCGCCGATGCGGAAAACTCGGCTGATCCGGGCCTTCCTTGACGACGTCCGGCACGAAGGGCTCGGCATGATCGGCGCCAAAATGATTTCGCAGGCGGCCTATGATGTGCAGCCGGCGCCTGAAATCAGCTGGTTCGCCGAGACGGGCGTCGAGATCGGATTGGCGTCGGGCCGGTTCGACATGGCGCGGCGCTGGATCGATATTGCCGATCAGGGCGGCGGTGGCCCTGGGCTCGATCACTGGCGGGCGCTTATCGACATCGCCGATCCGAACGAGCCGGGTCGCGGGCGGACGTTTTCAAGCCTCGAAGCCTACGCGTCGAGCGGCCGGTTTCCGCCGGCGGCGCTTTATCGGCTGACGACCGTGATGGAAGCGCTCGACTATCTGGTGCCGATCCCGCTCTGGGATGCCGCGAACCGGATCGCGCAGCCGACGTCGGGCTATCTGCCCGAAACGGGCGTACTGACCGAGTTGCAGGGCGCTTCGAAAAAACAGGAGTTCGGTCATACCGTCTTGCTGGTGATGAAGGCGCTTGGCCCGAACGGGGCGGCCGATGCCAACCTGATCGCGCTCGGTGACAGCATTCGCGCCCTCAAACGCGCCGGGCTCGAAGCCGATGCCCGGCGACTGGGCCTCGAAGCGCTGCTTCCGACGTGGCCGCGCACCGAAACGAATTAGGAGCGCCCCGAATGACGGCTGCGGCGGGGCGCTTCGATCACGTCGCGGATTTTCTCGCGATGCTTTCGGCCGAACGCGGCGCCTCGGTGAATACGATCGACGCGTATGCTGCGGATCTCGACGGTTTTCTAGGTTTTCTATCGGATCGGGGACGGGACGCGCGCGATGCGGGATCGGACGATGTCCAGGCTTACCTCGGAGCACTTGCTGGCGAGGGCCAGGCGCCGACGTCACGAGCGCGACGGCTTTCGGCGATCAAGCAATTCTACCGGTTCCTGGTGGCGGAAGACCTGATCGCGCTCGACCCGACCGCGGGCCTGCAGGGGCCAAAAAAGCAGCGAGCGCTGCCAAAGGTTCTCAGCATCGCCGAGGTCGATCGCCTGCTCGCAGCGTCGCAGAAGCAATGCGACGGACAAGAAGGCCATGCGCTTTTTCGTGCGCTGCGATTTCATTGTCTGCTCGAGCTTCTCTATGCGACGGGCATGCGCGTGTCGGAACTCGTTGGGCTGCCGCGCAGCGTGCTTCGAGGTGACGCCCGCGTTCTGACGATCAAGGGCAAGGGCGGACGCGAACGCCTCGTGCCCCTCAATGCCACGGCGCGCGCGGCGCTAGACGCATTTATCGCCGTCTCGGGACGGTTCGACAATTCGGAATGGCTTTTTCCGTCAAAATCGGCGCTTGGCCATGTGACAAGGCAAGGGTTCGCTCAGGATCTGAAAGACGTCGCGGTGGCGGCGGGGCTTCAGCCCGAACGTGTGTCGCCGCACGTGTTGCGCCATGCGTTCGCCAGCCATCTGCTCGATCGCGGCGCCGATCTACGTGCCGTGCAGCAGTTGCTAGGCCACGCCGACATCTCGACGACGGAAATTTACACGCATGTGCTGCAGGAGCGGCTCAAGGCGCTCGTCAACGCCCATCACCCGCTGGCGAAGGTCAAGACATAATTGCGGACGGCTCGGCCATCTGGGTCTGCTGATGTCGCCTTGCGCAAAACTCTGAAACCCGCGACAAGTTCTTCCCCGCACGGATCGCGGGCGACGGACGATAGGTGGTATCCATACATGCACGTCTCATGGCTCCACGCCGTTCAAAAAACTTCGAACCGACGAGCACGATCGAACCGCAAGATCGTTTACCAAAACATCGCGATGTCGCACGTGGCACCGGGTGCCCGGGCGATATGTCGTGAGGTTCACAGACGGCTGGTAACGGCCATGACAGGCGAAAAAGGCGCGTAATGCCTTCTCGCAAAAGCCCGGAGGCGGTGAACAATTTCATGACTTCGGTGACGACCGAGGTTCGCGGTTCCTGGCTCGGCTTCGGTTCGCATCCGCGCGGGCTGTCGACGCTCTATTTCACCGAGCTTTGGGAGCGCTTTTCGTTTTACGGCATGCGCGCTCTGCTCGTGCTGTTCATCATCGCCCCCGTGTCGGAGGGCGGCCTCGGCCTCTCGATCCCGACGTCAGGAAGCATATACGGCACGTACGGCATGGCGGTTTACCTACTCGCTCTGCCGGGGGGCTTCATCGCCGACCGCATCATCGGCGCCAAGCGCAGCGTGCTCATCGGCGGCTTGACTATCGCGGCGGGACACTACGCGCTCGCGTGGCCGTCGCCCTCTACGTTCTATATCGGTCTCGCGCTCATCGCGATCGGTACGGGCCTCTTCAAGCCGAACATCTCTGCGCTCGTCGGCGCGCTTTACGATCGCGATGACACGCGACGCGACGCCGGATTTTCGCTCTTCTACATGGGCATCAACATCGGCGCTCTCACCGCCCCGTTTCTGACCGGTTTCCTGGCGCAAAGCAGCGTATTCAAGTCCTGGCTGGCCGCAGCCGGGTTCGATCCGATCTACAGCTGGCACTGGGGTTTCGCCGCCGCGGGCGTCGGCATGACGATCGCGATCCTGCTTTTTGCACGCAAGATGCGCGACCTGAAAGACCCAGATGTCAGCGCGCCGGAAAGCGGCTCGTCGTTCCGGCGGCAAGCCACATACGTGGCGGGAATCACCATCGGGCTCTTGGCGCTGGCGCTGCTGTCGGACGTCAATGGCTTTCGCTGGTTACGCTGGCTCTTCATCATCCTGCCTCTTGCCGGCATCGCCTATGGCGCGTCGCGGCGCGATGCGGACTCGCACCGCATGGCCGCGGTCGGCATTTATTTCCTGGCCGCGATGGTCTTCTGGGCCATCTTCGAGCAGGCGGGCACGACGCTGACGCTGTTCGCGGACACCCTGACGCGCAACGAAATCGTCGGGCTGCCTTTCCCCTCGTCGTGGTACCAGTCTGCCAACCCGATCTTCGTCATCCTGCTGACGCCGTTCGCGGCGGCGCTATGGATGAAGCTCGGCAATCACCAGCCATCGTCGCCGGTGAAATTCGGTCTCGGTCTCGTCTTTCTCGCGGCGTCATTTCTGCTAATGGTGCCGGCTGCAAATCTAGCCGCCGACGGCCGGGTTTCGCCGCTCTGGCTCATCGGCCTCTATTTCCTGTTCACGGTCGGCGAACTGATGCTGAGCCCGGTCGGACTGTCGACGATGACGCGCATCGCGCCACAACGAATGTCGGGACAGGTGTTGGGTCTATGGTTTTTGGCCACCGCCTTCGGAGACAAAATTGCGGGCGACATCGGCGGCGCGTTCACGACGACGGACCCGGATGCGCTCGCTCTGTCATTCCTGGCGCAGGCCGCACTTGTCGCGGTCGCGGCTGCGCTTATGTTCGCGGTCGCCCCCATCGTCCGACGGCTTTCCGAAGGCGAAAATTAAGCATCCACCTCGCCCGGTGGGCCGTGCTGCGAAGCGGGGAGGGTCTGCCGCCTTGACACCGGTTGCCAGCCGTGGCGAATGTCGCGCGTGAAGCGGTGCCGGCCGCACGCTTCAGTTGCACAGCCAGGAAAGCCGAAGCTCCGTGACCACCACGACCGCATTGCGTACCTACCTCGACTTCGAGAAACCCATCCTCGAACTCGAAAACAAGGTTGCCGAACTCAAGGCCTTGCAGACGGACGGCAAGGGTCCGCAGATTGCCGACGAGATCACGAAGCTCGAGCAAAAGGCCAGGGCCGCGCTCGCGGATACCTATGCGAAGCTGACGCCGTGGCAGAAGACGCTGGTCGCGCGCCACCCGGACCGGCCGCATGCGCTCGATTTCATCGGGGCGCTGGTTGAAGACTTCACGCCACTCGCCGGCGATCGCTATTTCGCCGAGGACGAGGCCATCGTCGGCGGCATCGGAAAATTCCGCAGCCGGTCGGTGCTGATTCTCGGACACGAGAAGGGCGCGGACACCGAGCAGCGCATCAGGCACAATTTCGGCATGGCGCGTCCCGAGGGCTATCGCAAGGCCGTTCGGCTGATGGAGATGGCTGACCGCTTCAACCTGCCGATCATCACGTTCGTCGATACGCCGGGCGCATATCCAGGCATCGGCGCGGAAGAGCGCGGACAGGCCGAGGCCATCGCCCGCTCGACCGAATGCTGCCTGCGCCTCGGTGTTCCGATCGTCACCGTCATCGTCGGCGAAGGCGGCTCGGGCGGCGCGATTGCAATTGCGACGGCCAACCGCATCCTGATGCTGGAGCATGCCATCTATTCGGTCATTTCTCCGGAGGGCGCAGCGTCGATCATCTGGCGCGACAGCAACAAGAAAGAAGAAGCCGCGACCAACATGAAGATCACGGCGCAGGACCTCGACCAGCTCGGCGTCATCGACGCGATCGTCAAGGAACCGACGGGTGGCGCGCATCGCGACCGCGAATCGGTGATTATCGCGACGGGCAATGCCATCGCCCGGATGCTTTCGGAATTCGACGGCAAATCGCCCGACGAGATTCGGACCCAGCGCCACGAGCGCTTCCTGTCGATCGGACGATCGGCCTGAGGCGTTTCTGCCACGCGGGTGCGGCGCCCACCGTGTGCCGCATTTGGATACGATACTTGAGTTGACTGAGCATATTCGGCGTCTCAGTAGTCGTGCGCGTTCATGTGCTCATCGGTCTGCAGCCTCACGGCGCGGGCAATCATTCGGGACGGGAACGGGGTATTGCTGGGGATCAGCACTGGCACGGCCATAAGGACGTTCGTCCGTTTTGCGATCCTCGTCGCGGCGGCGACGGTTGCGGCGTGCTCGAATACTCCGACCATCCCACCGCCGTCCGAGGTGCCGCTGTCGAAAGACACTCTGGCGCTGCTGGCGCGGAAGGGCATGCAGGCGAGTTCGCCGGTGTTCGTCCGTATCTTCAAGGAAGAGTCGGAACTCGAAATCTGGAAGCAGCGCGACGACGGCCGCTTCTACCATCTCAAGACCTACCCGATCTGCAATTGGTCGGGCGAGATCGGGCCAAAGCAAAACTACGGCGATCGGCAGGCGCCCGAAGGTTTCTATACCATCACGCCGACGCTCATGAACCCGAACTCGAAATACTATCTGTCGTTCAACGTCGGCTACCCCAATGCCTTTGACCGGGCATGGGGCCGGACAGGCGATTCCGTCATGGTGCACGGAAACTGCCGCTCCGCGGGTTGCTACGCCATGACGGACGCGTTGATGGAAGAGATCTACGGACTGACGCGCGAGTCCTTGAAGGCGGGTCAGCCGAGCTTCCAGCTTCATGCCTATCCGTTCCGGATGACGGACGCGCGCATGGCGCGCGAGAAAAACAATCAGTGGTTCGGCTTCTGGAAGACGATGAAGAAGGGTTATGATTATTTCGAGCGGTATCGCATTCCGCCGAGCGTGACCGTGTGCGAGCGACGCTACGTCGTCGACGCCGTGGCATCCAGCCGGCCGGATCCTTCGGGACCATGTCCGCCGCTAGAACGGCCCCGGGTCACCGCCTTCACACCTCTTCCGGAGCCGGGCGGAGTGGAGGTCGCGCATGGCAATAAGCTTAAGGGCATTTCCGATCCGGACAATGAGCCGACGCTAGCTGATATCAAGAAGGCGAAAGCGCAAGAGAGCGCGCAATCGACCGCCGTTTCGTCGCCCGTCGCCAACGCGAACTGATTTCCCGGTGGTCTCCACCTGAGCAACGTCGGCAGCATTTTCGGAAGAGAGTGGTTTTGAAGGCGTTCGCGTTTCTCATCATCGTCCTTGGGCTCGCGGCCGTCGCGTTCGTGACCATGCCGACGTGGCTGTCGAAATTTCCCGACGGCGACAGGGCACTCATCGCTTACGAGCGAACTCAGCGACACATGCGCTGGAAGTTCGGCCTGCCGATGCCGGGCGAGCCTGATCTTTCCCGGTTTCCCCAGCGCCTTGCAGATGCCGGCGTAAAGAATGGGGCGCCGGTTCTAGTCCGCATCTTCAAAAGCGAATTCGAACTCGAGCTTTGGATGCAGCGCGACGGCGCGTTCGAGCGCTTCGCGACCTACCCCATCTGCCGGTGGTCGGGGCGGATCGGGCCGAAATTCAGGGAAGGCGACGTCCAGGCGCCCGAAGGCTTCTATACTGTCGATTCAAAAGCCCTCAATCCGAACAGCCGGTGGTATCGCTCGTTCAATCTCGGGTATCCGAACACCTTCGACCGCGCGCAAGGGCGAACGGGGTCCTTGATCATGGTCCACGGCGGGTGCGCGTCGATCGGCTGCTTCGCGATGACAAATCCGCAGATGCGCGAGATCTGGCAGCTCGTCACGGGGGCTCTGAATGGCGGCCAGAAGAGCTTCCAGGTGCAGGTCTATCCGTTCCGGATGACGGCCGATCGCATGGCGCAATATGCCGGCAACCCGCACATCGAGTTTTGGAGAAATCTGAAAGAAGGAAACGACCTGTTCGAAGCCGACAAGCTGCCGCCCAAGGTTGCCGTCTGCCAGGGCCGCTACGGGTTCCAGGCGGGCGGCCGGGGTTCAACCGGGTCTGATTCCATCGAAGACAAGTGCGCAGCCGATGCCGCCAAAAGCTAGCTGTTTACGCCTTCACTTATCGGGCTGAGTGTTGGCAAAAAGTCACTTAGAGTTGGACTTTCCCCGGCGATACTGAGCCCGTCGCGGAAGAACAGGATCTCGGTCGGCAATTCGATGCGGTCGTTCGGCTTATCGTATCTCAGGGTGGTTGCGGCGATGATGCTCTGTCTCATCGCGACTGCGAGCGCGCATGCTCTGACGATCGAGCTTAAGGACGTCGCGGCCGATCGTGTCGAACGACAACGGGCGGCGGCAACGGGCGCGCTCCCGTTACCGGGCACTCCGAACGTCGCCGTGCTGCAGGAGCGGCTGCGGGACAAAGGCGTGACACTGGCGTCGCCGATCCTCATTCGCATCTTCAAGGCCGAGTCCGAGCTTGAGATCTGGAAACAGAAGGACGGCGCCTTCATTCTCTTTGCGACCTATCCGATCTGCCATTGGTCTGGGACACTCGGCCCGAAGCTTCGCGACGGCGACCGGCAGGCGCCGGAAGGTTTCTACACAGTCTCGCGAGCGCAAGCCCGGCATGTCGGACGGTGGCCGATCTCCATCGATATCGGATTTCCGAACATTCTCGATCAATCACAGGCGCGGACGGGCTCGGACATTCTCATCCA
>JBEVLH010000159.1:0-3429 GCA_040509255.1 Hyphomicrobium sp.
GTCTCTGGCGATAATTGCCGGATCGCCACGCTCACGTCCCTCGTTCGAAAAGAGCCTAAGCGCCTTTCGCGAGGCGCTCTTTGGTCAGGATTTTCGCGAGTTCGACTGCCGGCTGATCGAACGGATCGAGGCCCAGCAGACGGCCCGCGAGAATCGTTTCGATCATAAAGTGCATCAGCAGCGCACCGATGGCTTTTTCGTCGAGTTTTGCAACGTCTATTGTGCGCACCGGACGCCCGGCCCGGGCCAAGGCCTCCGGCACCGCGTGAGATTGGGCGGCAACAATGTCGCCGACAGTGTGGCCGCCGAGCATATCGGCGCCCGCGATCTTGGCGAGTTCCGGATCCAGCCGCGGGCCGACGCCTTCGCTGGCGACGCGCAAGATCGTCAGATAGTGGTCGCGCGGGCCGTCCATGAACAATTGGAGCTGGCTATGCTGGTCGAGCGGGCCGAGCGCGCCAATGGGCGTTGTGCCCTCGCCGCCCTTGCCCAGGCTTTCGGCCCAGAGTTGCACGAACCACGCGGAGAGCCGGCCGAGCCGATCGGCGTATGGCATCATCACGAGAGTGCCGATGCCTTTTTCCTTCGACAGCGCGACGGCGGTGGCGGCGCCGACGGCTGGTGCAAAGTCATTCGCCGATTTGGCCGACAGCAGCGCGTCGATAACGCTCTTCGCGCCGGCACGGATGGCTCTGGCATCAAGGCCGCGTGCGATCGCGGGCATCAGGCCGACGTTGGTCAGGCAGGAGAAGCGGCCGCCGATGCCAGTGTGATGCTCGAGCATCGGGATGCCGAACTTCGAGAACAGCGTGCGAAGGCCGTTGGCTTTGCCGGGCTTATCCGGCTCGGTGATACCGAGGAAGAGTTTCGGGATCTGCGCTTCGAGGCCCGCAGCCTTCACGGCCGTCAACGCCGCGATGGCCTGCGCTAGCGTTTCGGCGGTGCCGCCCGACTTCGAGGTCACGATGAAGCGCGAGGTTGCGAGGTCAAGGGATTCGAGCACGCTCTGCAACGTGCCGCCATCGAGGTTGGCGTAAAAGCGCGTACGCGGACGATTACGCTGACCGGGAAGGGCGACGCCAGAGATGTTCCAGCCAGCGAGCTGGGCCAGCGTTTCACCACCTAGGCTCGACCCACCGGTTCCGAAGAACACCAGCGTCTTGGCGCCATCGCTCAACTTCGCGAGCGCCGCCTCGGCGTCGGCGATGTCCTGCTCCTCTTCGGCGATGCGCAGGAGTGCGAGCTTGCCAGTCTTGTAGTCGTCTTTCAGAGATTCGACGTGCGGGCCCATCTTATCGAGCCAGGCCGCATGCGCCGACGCGGTCAGGCCGTGCGCGCCGATCGCGCCTTCGAGGCAGCCGTCGATGTTCTGCTGAAAAGTCTTCTGGTCGTGCCGCTGCCCGTCCTGCATGGCCGCTTCAACGCTCCTTGCCAAAAATCCGTTCCGGCCTATCCGATTTCGGATGCGTGGCCAAGAGCGCTTAGACACACGCCCGGGGGGATGGCTCGTTGAGTGTCCCGGCAAGATGCCGTCGATGGCCGCCTCTGCGGCCATGACGGTGCTTGTAGCGGCCGTTATCAGCCGCGGCCGGGGCTCGCGAGTGCCGGTTGTGGCGCGGCGGGCGGCGAGGATGCGGATTTCAGGCCGACCGGCTTGCCGACGATGGTGACGACCAGATTATCCGGCTTCAGCAGCCGAGCCGCCACGCGCTTTGCATCCGCCATGGTTACAGCGTTAATCATGGCGTTGCGATTCTCGACGTACTCAGGACCAAAACCCTCCTGCATCAACCCCAAGAGCTGCGAGGCGATCTTCGAGTTGGTGTCGAAGCGAAGGGCGTAGGAGCCAGTCAGAAAATCCTTCGCCGCCTGGAGATCGTCAGCCGTCGGGCCATTATCGGCGATCTTCTGCATCTCGCCGCGGATGATCTTCAGGCTTTCGGCCATCGACGCGTTTTTGGTCGCGACGCTGCCGACGAGGATCGACGCCTGCTGATAGGGCTGAATGTAAGTGTAGACGGAATAGGCGAGACCGCGCTTCTCGCGCACCTCTTCCATCAGCTTGGCGGAAAACCCGCCGCCACCGAGGATATGATTGACGACGAACGCCGTCATGAAGTCGGGATCCTTGCGCGCCATGGCGCCGAGGCCGAAGACGGCGACCGATTGCGGAACGCCCATCTCGACGATCTTCTGGCTGCCGCCCTTGCCCGGCTCGGTCTTGGAGACCGGGAGAAGATCGGCTTTGGCGGGCAACGGGCCAAAGACATCGTCCAGCAGTTTGCCGAGCTCGGCGGCCGAGATATCGCCAACGGCGACAACCTTCAGTGTGTCGCGCGCAAACGTGCGCTTGTGATAGTCGACGAGATCGTCTCTCGTGATCTTGGAAACGGTGTCCTGCGAGCCGTTCGACGAGCGGCCGTAAGGATGGTTCGGGAACGCCTGCGCATACCATTCGCGCATCGCGACCTTGTCCGGATCCTTGTCGGCATAGGCGAGGTTGGCGAGTAGCTGCTGGCGAATACGCTCGACCGCATCCTTGTCGAAACGCGGCTTCTGAATCGAGAGCTTCAGAAGGTCGACAGCCTTGTCGCGGTTTTTCGAGAGCGTCTCGAACGAGCCGTAGAGCGAGTCCTTGCTGTCGTCGTAGCTCATGCGCATGGAAATATCTTCCATGCGCTCCTGATAGTCTTCGGAGGTGATGTCGCCGGCACCTTCATCCATCATGGCGGTGATGAAGTTGGCGAGGCCGTCCTTGCCGGGCGGATCCTGGCTGTTGCCGCCGTCGAAGGCGTAGCGGAGCGAAATCAGCGGGACGCTGTGCTCTTCGACGAGCCACGCCTTGATTCCACCGGGTGATGTGATCTGCTGAATGTTCATTGCGGCTGCTGGGTGACTGACGGAAGCGGTGAACAACATGGCCAGGGCGGGAAGCGCCGAGGCAAGGCCGAGGCGGGCTGCTTGGCGAACGACCGTCGCAGCCGCGCGGGAGAATACTGTCATCAATATCACCTCAAGACGCCGGAGACGGACGGGGGCGGAAGATCGTCGACTTGGGCGACACCCGACTGGTCGGGAATGAGATAGCCCGTTACCGAGTCCTTGATGTCGAGATACTGGGCAGCGGCCTTTTTGACATCATCAGCCGTAACCTTCTGGATGTTGGCGGGCCAGGCTTCGACATCGGCGACGGTGCGGCCGACAGCGAGATTCCAGCCGTAGCGGCGCGCGAGCGTGGCCTGGTTGTCACTGTCGTAGATGTAGTCGGCGAGATAGCCGTTCTTGGCGCGCGTCAACTCCGCTTCGGTGACACCGTTCTTCACGATGTCATCCATGACCGCATCGATACCGGCTTCGAGCTTTTCGAGCGACACGCCGTCGGCCGCGATGCCGTAAAGCGAGATCGTCCCGCCGTCGAGCCCGTAGCCG
>JBEVLH010000160.1:0-7738 GCA_040509255.1 Hyphomicrobium sp.
GGATAGAAGACGTAGGATAACGTGACTTCCGACTGCGGCGCTGTGCTCTCATCGTCGACCATTTTCGGGTCAATGAAGAACGTGATCGGCATGTCCACCGTCTGATGAGGTTGCAGCGTCTGCTCGTTGAAGCAGAAGCATTGGATCTTGTTGAAGTACAAACCGAAGGCTTCCGGCGTCACGTTGTAAGAGGCCTGGCCGGTCACTGGTTTGTCGGAATTGTTGGTGGCGCGATAGAACGCTAGTCCTGTCTCACCGATCTTGACGTCCATTTTCGTGACCTCGGGTTCGAACGTCCAAGGCAGGCCTGGGGCGACATTCGAGTCGAAGCGCACTGTTATTGTGCGGTCGAGGACTTTATTAGTATTCGTGGTCACGCGTTGCGTGGTGCCGTTGTAGCCGGTCGCCTTGCAAAACATCGCGTAAAGGGTCGGAGATGCCGCGGTGATCGATCCCATGACGGCGAGGGCGCCCAGGCAGACGTAAACGGCGCGGCGGTTCCTGCGTGAGGCGCCGGCCGCCAACTCTTCGTCCTTTGCCACGGACTGCTTCCTATCCATCAGCCGATACCGTTTACGACGTTGCCGCCGAGGCGCACGAACGTGGCGACGTAGAATACCAGCACCATGAACCCGAGCGCCAAACCGATGGCGATCGATCGCCGGCGGCGGATCTTCTCGGCGCGCTGATCGATGTGTTCGGGCGGTTTGATTTCTTCAGTCACACCGACCTCACGCTAAAAAACGGCTGACGACGGCTTCTCCGAGGAGCACCGCGAACAGCACATAAAGATAGAGAATGGAGAACCAGAAAAGCTGCCGCGCGGCGGTGTCGGCTTCGCGTCCTTCTCTGGTGACGTACACGCGAACGGCGAGCGCGAGGAAGACGGCCCCGAGCACGCCGGAGCAGACAAGGTAGGTCACGCCGGTGAGGCCGACGAAGGACGGCACCATCGCAAGCGGAACGAGCAGCAACGAATAGATCAGGATTTGGCGGCGTGTCTCTTGCAGACCAGCGACGACCGGCAGCATCGGTACGCCGACGCGCTCGTAATCCCGGCAGCGATAAAGCGACAAGGCCCAGAAGTGTGGGGGCGTCCACATGAAGATGATGAGAAACAGCAGAAGGCTGTCGAAGCTGATGTTGCCGGTCACGGCCGCCCAGCCGATCATGGGCGGAAAGGCGCCGGCGGCGCCTCCGATGACGATGTTGTAAGGCGTTCGCCGCTTTAGCCACATCGTGTAGACGAACAAATAAAAGCCGATCGTCACGGCGAGCAACGCGCCGGCCATCCAGTTGACCAGAACGCCAAGGGTCAGGACCGAGCAGACCGCGAGGACACCGCCAAAGTTGAGCGCCTCTTCGCCTGTCACGCGACCACGAGGAAGCGGGCGGGCGGCGGTGCGCGCCATGCGCGCGTCGATGTCGGCGTCGTACCACATGTTGAGCGCGCCGGACGCGCCCGCGCCGATGGCAATAGAGATGATCGCGATGGCGCCGAGAATAGGATTGATCGGGCCGGGAGCCGCAAGCATGGCAGCCAACGCCGTGAACACCACAAGCGTCATCACCCGCGGTTTCATCAGCTGAATGAAATCTCCCACGCTCGGCTCGAGCACAAGATCTCTTTCGCTTATGTCACTTTGAACGCTCATATCCGCGATGCGCCGATCTTTTAGAGTTCAATTTTTTGGTCGTCTTATTGGGCGAACTGCGGGCCGAACATGCGGCCCGCAGCTTTGTGCCAGTCTTAGTGGTGATCGGTCGCCGCAATCCGCGGCAACGTCTCGTAGGAGTGGAAGGCCGGCGGCGACGGCAGCGTCCACTCGAGGGTGGTCGCGCCCACACCCCACGGATTGGCGGCCGCCTTCTCCTTCTTGATGAAGTAGGCGTAGAACATGCCGAACAAGAAGACCAACAGGCCAGCCGTCGTGATGTAGGAACCGTACGACGAGATCCGGTTCCAATAGGTGAAGGCTTCGGGATAGTCGGCGTAGTGGCGCGGCATGCCGGCTAGGCCGAGGAAGTGCTGCGGGAAGAACAGAATATTGGCGCCGATGAACGTCAGCCAGAAGTGCAGCTTTCCGAGGAATTCGCTGTACATGTAGCCGGACATTTTCGGGAACCAGTAGTACCAGCCCGCAAAGATCGAGAACACCGCGCCCAGCGACAGCACGTAATGGAAGTGCGCCACGACGTAATAGGTGTTGTGAAGCGAGCGGTCGACGCCGGCGTTCGAGCACATGACGCCCGTCACGCCGCCGATGGTAAACAGGAAGATGAAGCCCAGCGCCCAAACCATCGGCGTGCGGAACTGGATCGAACCACCCCACATCGTTGCGATCCAGGAGAAGATCTTCACGCCTGTCGGAACGGCGATGACCATCGTAGCGAACATAAAGTAGGCCTGCGTGTCGACGCTCAGGCCGGCCGTGTACATGTGGTGCGCCCACACGACGAAACCGACGAGGCCGATCGCCACCATCGCATAGGCCATGCCGAGATAGCCGAAGATCGGCTTGCGCGAGAAGGTCGACACGATGTGGCTGATCATGCCGAAGCCCGGCAGGATGAGGATGTAAACTTCGGGGTGGCCGAAGAACCAGAACAGATGGGCATAGAGCAGCGGGTCGCCGCCGCCTGCCGGATTATAGAAGGTGGTCCCGAAGTTGCGATCCGTCAGGAGCATTGTGATGGCGCCGGCGAGGACGGGCAACGACAGAAGCAGCAAGAATGCCGTAACGAGCACCGACCAGGCAAAGAGCGGCATCTTGTGCAGCGTCATGCCGGGAGCGCGCATGTTGAAGATGGTCGTGATGAAGTTGATAGCGCCAAGAATGGACGATGCGCCGGCTAGGTGAAGCGAGAGAATGGCGAAATCGACTGCAGGCCCCGGATGGCCAATCGTGCTCGACAGTGGCGCGACGACAATCCAACCGGTGCCGACACCATTGGCGTCAGCCGTTCCCGGAACGAACAGTGAGATGAGCAGCAGGCTGAACGCGACCGGCAGAAGCCAGAACGAGATATTGTTCATGCGCGGGAACGCCATGTCCGGCGCGCCGATCATCAAAGGCACGAACCAGTTGCCGAACCCGCCGATCATCGCGGGCATGACCATGAAGAACACCATGATCAGACCGTGGCCGGTGACAAAGACGTTATAGATGCCTTCGTTCGAGAAATACTGGAGGCCCGGTTCTTGGAGTTCCAGGCGCATCATCAACGACAAGAAGGCGCCGATGCAGCCAGCGAAGATCGCGAACAAAAGATAGAGGGTGCCGATGTCCTTATGGTTCGTCGATAAGAACCAGCGCTTAAAGAACGGCGGGGCGTGATCGTGATCATCTCCCGCTGCGTATGCCGTGCTTCCCATTTCGTAGAGCCCTTGTCCCGGAAGTTTGCCTGATGTTCTTGTTGTTGAGTTGCGTCGGGTCTTTGCCCGTTTCTGCGATGAGCGTTATTGCGCCTGAGCCACGGACTGCTCGATGACAACCTGACTTGCGGAGTCGGCATCCAGGATCTGCTGGGCTTTCTTGCTGTCCTTTGCCTTCAGTGCTGTCATCCAGGCATCATAGACGGGCTGATCGACGACGCGAACAACGATCGGCATGCCCGAGTGCAGCTTGCCGCACAGAACCGAGCACTGGCCGTGGTACGAGCCGATCTTCGTCGCCTTGAACCAAACGGCAGAGACGCGTCCCGGAACGGCCTGCATTTTCACGCCGAACGAAGGGATCGTCCAGGCATGGATGACGTCGTTGGAGGTAACCAGAACGTCCACCACCTTGTTGACGGGAACCGCGATTTCCTGATCAACCGAAAGACGTCGGAGCTTTTTGTCTTCCGCCCAGACGGGAAGCGAGTCCTGATAAAGAGTGTTGTGAAGCGCCACACCCTCGAGATTTCCGTATTTCTTGTCGTATGCCTCATCGCCGAGCTTGGCGCGCAGAAGATCCTCGTCATTGAGCATGTTCGACGTCACCGTCACTTTGTCGTCGACGTACTCATGCTCCCAGAACCAGGCGTTGCCGATGGCCTTGATGGTCACGTCGGCCTTCGGGAATGTGTACTGGTTGAAGAGAAGATGGAAGGACGGAATCGCGATGAAGACGAGGATCAGGATCGGAATGATCGTCCAGGCAATCTCAAGGACGGTGTGGTGCGTGGTGCGGGAGGGAGTCGGGTTGCGCTTCTCATTGAAGCGAAACATCACCCAAAGCATTAACGCGAGGACAAAGAGAACGATGACGGTAATAACGATGTTGACCAGGTGAAAGAGACTGGTGATCTCGTCCATGATGGGCGACGCCGAGACCTGAAGCCCGAGTTCACCGTTCGTGGGTTGGCCGAGGCCGGCCAACGCGGGCGTCATCCCGCTGAGAGCAACCGCCAAGCACGCGGTTACCAGAACGGCAACCGCGCCAAACATCCTCTTCGACATTCCTTCGCTCCCAGTTTGTCGCTCCGGACCCACCGTCGCGACAGCCTCCCATTTGATTTGGCGCGCTCTTTGGCGGCCAATCCCCGTTTATTTATTGCCCGGATGCCATAACCGGGAACGGTCCGGAGATGCCCAGACCGAATGCCTCATCGATTTGTTAAGGCGGGTTGATAAAGAGCACAATCTGTTCAAGCGTCTCAAGTCAAGTTTTCTGCGTCATTTATTCGCGAAATCCATGCGCGAGATCAACGAATCGATGAATTTAATCGATGAACCGGCTTCCCTCCCCGGCGACAGAATTCGGCCGAATTCCTAGTCGACGAAGCCCCGACTTCCCATCGCGTTCCAACCTTTGGGCGCAGCCCGCGAAACCGAGGACAATCGATTGTCGCCGAAAATACCGGCTTCCCGTGGCGTGCGCGCCTTCCTGACGCGCGTAAGTCAACGGATCACCGCCAGCAATTGGCTTATCGTAGTTTTTGGCGCTGCAGTTTTTCTGTTCGCACTTGCACACGCGCCGGGACCGTTTGCGATTTCTACGCCGGCCTACGCGGTCGACGCGCCGGAGGGAACTGTCAAGGCGCAGTATGGCGATTGGCAAGTGGTCTGCAAGGATCCGCCGCCGGGGGCCAAAAATCCCGTTTGCGCCCTCGTCCAAAGCGTGACCGCGGAGGACAAGAACAACATCGGTTTGACAGTCTACTTCCAGAAGTTTTCGAACGGGACGCAGGTCCTACGAGTTTTCGCGCCGCTGGGTGTTCTGTTGCCACCGGGCCTTGGCCTCAAGATTGACAACAAGGATGTCGGGCACGCGCCGTTTCTGCGCTGCCATAGCTTCGCGTGCTACGCGCAGGTTGTGGTCGAGGCGCCGCTCATCGAGCAGCTGAAGACGGGCAAGACGGCGATCTTCATCATTTTCCAGACCGAAGAGGCGGGCATCGGCATTCCCATCTCGCTTAAGGGCTTTGGCGACGCCTTAAAGGAGCTGAAGTAAAGTTTCACGGCGTTGGCCGCCGGGTTATCGCCGTCATCATGCGACCTTGCGCTGAGGCAGGATCTGTTCGTCCCGATCGAGCAGAATCAAGGTGTCGCGTACCGGGAGTACGGGCATGGGAACGACGGCAGGCGCGACGACCGCCTCGGCCGCTGTTTCCACGGCGGCCGCCACGCGGGGCGCCGCATCAGCGTAGTCCTGGACGATCGTGCCCCAGAACTCGGCATGTGCGCGAAAGATGTCGGCCGGCATCGTCGGCCTCATCAACTGATGGGTCCAGTGGACGAGGGCGCGTGTCTGGCGGGCCTGAAGGCCGGCTACCTCGAGATGCGTCCGGCCAATTGATGTAAGTAGTGGCTGCCAGAAAGACGATGTCACATCGGCCATTTCGAATATGTACTGGAACATTGGATAATAAATCGAAGTATTTTGGACTTGGATTTCTTTGCCCTCTTGCATTGATGCGACCTCCGAGAGACATTTTGTTGGGCCGCCCGAGCGGCCAGCGTTTCTTTTTTTCACCGCCGGTAACGACGACTTGTCCAGGCATCGATCGGTAGCATGCCCGAGTTGTTGCTGCAGTTCACAGATACGTGCGCCCATGCTGAGCAAGCGGCACCATTAGCGGCGCCCGACGTATCGCCGATGTTCGAGGCCGGACGAGGACGATTTTGGGAGCAACCGTGGCGAGGTGGTTGCAGCCTCCGGTAGCGCGCTTATATTTTACCTTCCAAAAAATTGTTAAGCAATTTCGTCTTTGTTCTTCTTGACGAAACCTCGCGTCTACTCGCCTTATTATCCGTGAGTAGATAACGAAAAGCTGAACAGAGTCGTCGCGTTCGCATGTTGCGTTGGGTGGGACGCCAGGGTGGCAGGTCTACGTGGGCCGCGATCGCAAGGACGATCGCGGTAGCAGCCGCCATTTCCAGTCCGGGCGCCGCATCGGCTCAAGCCGATGACGAAACGCGGGACCCAAACCAGAGCAAATACGGCTGGCGCGAGGTTTATGGCGGTGTCGATGCCGCTCGCGATCAATGGCTCGCATATTCCGGGATGACGCTCGCGCCATTCAGTCCGGACATTTATAGCAATGGCTGGCGACTGCGTTTTGGTGGCGGATACGGTCAGTACAGCTACGACACCGTAGGCCCGCATTCCAATTGCGGAGTAGCCGTGCTCAACGACATTTGCACGGAGGACGACCGTCAGCGGCAGCGTCTCAAAGTTTCGCATTCCTACGCTGAGGCCCTCATCGGCTATTACCTTGAGCTCGGCCGGCTGACTGCGAAAGCGTTCGCGGGTGCATCGATGTCGACGGAGCACCATCTCAACGGCGGCGATCCAAATCACTCTAACGACGGGACCGAATTTGGCGCGAAAGGCGCTTTGGAGTTCTGGCTGAATACCAGCGACACATCCTGGTCATCTCTCGATCTCAGCTATTCGACGGCCCGTAACGAGACTGCGTCGCGATGGCGGGTTGGATGGCGCGCCACTCCAAAGGTTTCGATCGGACCCGAGCTTCGGTACGACAAGAACATCGAGACCGGCGATGGAGCATGGAACGGCCGCGCCGGCCTGTTCGCCCGCTATGAATGGACAGGCGGCGAAGTGTCGGCTGCGGGCGGAGCGGCTTGGTGGGTCGACGACTGGGCACCAAAGGATCCCTCGGTCTACGGCACTGTCAGCGTTCTCTTCCAATACTAAGGCGTTGCCGCCCGGTTCTTGCCAACGACGTGGGGAACGGTCTTTTATCCGTTGATGACGAAAGCAATCACAACTGCTTTGGCTCTCTTACTCGCGACTGTCGTCGCGGGGGAATTTACAGCGCGTGCATTGGCGGCGTCGTGCGCATCCGCCCCTGTTTCGGCGCGAGGCGAAGAGTCCCGTTACGTCTGGCTCGCCAAATCCAAGACGCAAGCGAATTGGCGGGCCAAGGTCAGGGCGATTTCGGGGTTGGGACCCGATTACGCAAGCTGGGCGCGAGCGGAGGACACCGAAGAGCGATGTCTCTCCGGCCCGAACGGAACGGTCTGCACGTTCACAGGGACCCCCTGTCGGCGGTGATTGCGGGCGGATAGTCGTTCGCCACAATTTTTCTTCGGGCCGCCCAAGGAAAAGCCCAGCGCTCTCGTCCAATAGCTCGAGGATCATGGGCGGACTTCGGCGTGGACGAAGAAGGCGATCAGACGCTCGCACTGCGCGCAGCCGGCGGATGTCGGGCGTCTTTTGCACATTTGCTCGAACGTCATTACGACCGGGTCTACCGCCTGGCTTGGCGTTGGTGCGGAAGCCGTGCC
>JBEVLH010000161.1:0-4605 GCA_040509255.1 Hyphomicrobium sp.
GGAGACAAGGCCACGTGATCAAAGGCGTCTTCGCCAACGAGCGAGTTCCCGAGGTCCACCGCGTGCCACCTGTGGACTGTCGCAAGAAGGCCGTGGCCCCAGACCTATCAAGTCCGGGGCCATGAGCCAAAGGACGCCGCTGCTTAGATGGAGTCCTTGAGATCTTTCGCTGCGCGAAAGGCGATCTTCTTCGAAGCCTTGATCTTGATGGCTTCGCCCGTTGCCGGGTTACGGCCCATGCGTGCCGGACGCTTGCGAACCTGGAGCACGCCAAGACCGCCGATGCGGATGCGCGCGCCCTTCTTCAGGTTCTTCGAAATCTGAGCCACAAGATCTTCGAGCAGCGCGATCGACTGCTTCTTGGGAATTTCGTGAGATTCCGCCAGCGTCGCCGCGATGTGCTTCAA
This sequence comes from Hyphomicrobium sp., assembly GCA_040509255.1. GTDB lineage: Bacteria > Pseudomonadota > Alphaproteobacteria > Rhizobiales > Hyphomicrobiaceae > Hyphomicrobium_B. Next base: position 408 of record JBEVLH010000161.1, read on the forward strand.
CGTAACGGTATCAACCTTAGCTTTAACGGCGGTTTTAGCCGGCGCAGCTGCCTTTGCCATTGTCATCCCTCTTATGCGAATGCGAATCGTTTTCCGATCGAACACTACATCGTCGAAACCCAAAAACACGCTGTTTTAGGGCTCTTTTCGAATGAAGCCGCCGAAAAGAGCAGCATTTGTTGCCCGAAAGCAAGCGCGATGTAGGACTTGCACGCAAAAAAAGACGCCAAAATGCTGGATTTTGGCGTCAGTCGGGAAGTGCGACAGGGGAAATCGAGGCGAAAAGCTTAGAACGTGATCACGCTCCCGCCTGTGACATCGACGGTCTGACCGGTGACCCAGCGCGACTTCGGACCGGCGAGAAAGGCCACGACATCGGCGACGTCATCGGGCTGACCGATCCGCTTCAACGCCTGCTTGCCGATGGCGAATGCCTGGCCTTCGGGATTGTTGACGAAATCGGCGGCCATGTCCGTGTTGATGACGCCCGGCGCCACCGTATTGACGGTTATGCCGCGCGGACCAAGCTCAACCGCGAGCGACTTGGCGAGATTGTCGAGCGGAGCCTTCAGCATGGAATAAGCGGCCACCGCCGGAAGCGGCGTGCGGACGACGCCCGAGGACGTCGAGATAATGCGGCCGTCATCGTTCAGGCGTTTGATTGCTTCTTGGGTGATAAAAAACAGCGACCTGACGTTGACGGTGTAGATTTCATCCAACACGTCTTCGGTCGTATCAGCGAAACTGACGAACGGCGCGATGCCGGCATTGTTGACGAGAATATCGAACTTGACGTCGCCGGTGCGCTGCTTGAGTTCCTTGTCGACGCCCGCGAACAGCACTTGTGCCGCATCTTTCTTCGAAAGATCCGCGCCCACGACGAAAGCATCGCCGCCCGCCGACTTGATCTTCGCGACGACCTCATCGGCCCCCGCTTTGCTCTTGCCGTAGTGGACGCCAACGAGCGCCCCGTCCGCTGCCAACGCTTCCGCGATGCTCCGGCCGATGCCGCGGCTGGCCCCAGTGACGACTGCGATTTTGCCTGAAAGAGGTTTTGACATGGTTGTCCTCGTCATTCGTTTGAACGATCCGTCCTGTTCAGGTTGGCCAGCCATCTGCCAGTCGCCCGGGACAACTGCTAATTAATCCCATTGTTCTGTAGTTCAAGATCTTCGAACTATTGAAATGTCAATTTTCCGTGGCTATCTTTCCGAGCATGCAAAGACCCTTTGTTCACCCGACGGTAGAGGACGTGACGCTGGAGAGCGTGCTTTACGCGCTCGCCGATCCGACGCGTCTTGAAATCGTGAAAAAGCTGGCGACCGGCACCTGCGGCATGAACTGTTCGATGGCCGCCCCTGCCGACCTGCCGAAATCGACTCAGTCGCATCATTTCCAGGTGTTGCGCGAGGCCGGCTTGATCCGCTCCGAGCGTCGCGGCACCGAAGTCGTGAACGCGCTTCGCTGCGGCGAACTCGAAAAGCGTTTCCCCGGCGTCATCGCTTCGATCCTGAAAGCGAGCGAGAAACAAAAAAAGCGCTAGCGGCGACTTTCGTCCCGAACGATCTGCCACCGGGGCTTTTTCTTCCTATCTCCAGATCGGAGGCAAGCGATCCAAGGGAGGAAAAAAACATGCCCTATGTCGACGGTTTCATTGTGCCGGTGCCGATCGAGCGCCTGAAGGACTACCGCAAGCTGGCAAAGCTCGCGGGCAAGATCTGGCGAGAGCACGGCGCGCTGTCCTATGTCGAATGTGTCGGCGATGACGTCCCGACCGGAAAGCATACGTCGTTCACCAAATCGGTGAAGCTGAAGGACGACGAAGTCGTGGTCTTTTCCTGGATCACCTACGAGTCCCGCGCCCACCGCGACGCCGTGAACAAGAAGGTGATGAGCGATCCACGCATGCCGAAGGATATGAAGGCAATGCCCTTCGACGGCAAACGCATCATCTTCGGCGGCTTCAAACCCATCGTCGAGATGTGAAACGCCTTCGTCATTCTCGATCGGGCGAGGTTGACCGCATCCCGGGCGTCGCCGGGACGACGTGGAGAAGGCACCGATCCATCCCACTGTCATCCTCGGGCTTGTCCCGAGGATCTATCTGTCGGCGAGCGAGCGCGACAATCGCTTACTTGAAATGCTTCGACAGCTTCAGCCCCTGGCCCTGATAGTTCGATTTGAGGCCCTGCCCGTAAAGCGTCTTCGGCGTCTCGATCATGCGCTCATAGATCAGCCGGCCGATGATCTGCCCATCTTCGAGAATGAACGGCACCTTGTGCGAGCGGACTTCAAGCACGACGCGCGAGCCCCGTCCGCCTGCCGCCGCGTTGCCGAAGCCCGGGTCCATGAAGCCCGCATAATGCACGCGGAATTCGCCGACCAGCGGATTGAAGGGCACCATCTCTGCGGCATGTGACGGCGGCACATGCACCGCTTCTTTCGATGCGAGAATGTAAAACTGATCGGGATCGAGAATGAGCCGGTGCTTATCCTTGACGAAGATCGGATCCCAATAATCTTCGACCGGGTAAACTCCGACCCGATCGACATCGACGACGCCGGTATGCCGCCGCGCCCGGAATCCGACGAGTCCCTTCGCGTCGCCCGCGAGATCGACCGTCAGCGCGATGCCGCCTGCGATGTCCGGATTGTCCGACGACACCAGCCGCTCGCGCGATTGCAACTCGCGCAGCACGTCGTCGCCATCGGCGGCCGGCCCGTTGCGAAAGCGAATTTGCGATAGCCGCGATCCCTTGCGCACCACGATCGGAAAAGTCTGCGGACAGATCTCGGCGTAAAGCGGCCCGGCATATCCGCGCGGAATCTGATCGAACGCCCCGACGCCATCAGCTATCACGCGCGTGAAGACATCGAGGCGGCCGGTCGAACTTTTGGGGTTGGCGGATGCCTCGACATCGGCTGGCAACGCCAGTGTTTCGAGCAGCGGCACGATATAGACGCAGCCCGTTTCCAGAACCGCACCCTGGCTGAGGCTGATGGTGTGAAGCGCGAGATCGTCGAGATTGCCCTGCACGCGGCCGCCCGGACGCGGCAGAAAGCTCGCGCGCACGCGATAGGCGACAGCGCCAAGCCGGAGATCGAGGCTCGCAGGCTGGACTTGCCCTTCCGCAGCCGCATCGGCCAGCACCACCTCGCCGTCGGCGATCATGCGCGAGATCGCTTGGGACGGCAGGATGCCGACATCCCGGTCGCGCCGCTTCGCCGCCAGAATGGATTTCTCTGCTTTCGTCATGACGTCGGGCTTGCCTCTCCGGCATCGGTCTAGAGGAGCCCTCGTTCTTCGCCAAGGGCATCGATCGTTACCATACCCGCCGTTCCGTCGCAGCCGCGTGCCACCTCGCCGCCACGCCTCTTGACGCCACCGACCACCGGCGCTAAGCCCGAGCCACTTTCCGTGGTCCTTTGGCCGGCCGGCTTGCAGCCACGTTAAACAAGTTGCTAAAGAGGCCGAGTGCGCGCCCGGTTTCCCGCGCCCGGCCTGTCGTCAGCCGGCGCATCGGAACCGGGATTTTTATTGCGCGAAAGGCCAGCCCATGGCGAAAGACGAAGACTTCCCGAACAACAATCCGTCCTGGCGCCCGGAAACCGCGCTCGTGCACGCTGGCATTACGCGCTCCGATTGGGGCGAGACCTCCGAAGCGCTGCATCTGACGCAAGGCTTCGTCTATAAGGACGCCGAGCAGGCCGAGGCCCGCTTCAAGCAGGAAGATCCGGGCTATCAATATACCCGCTTCGGCAATCCGACGATCTCGATGTTCGAGGACCGCCTGAAGATCTTCGAAGGCGCCGAGGAATGTCGCGCCACCGCGACCGGCATGGCCGCCGTCACCGCCGCGATGCTGTCCTACCTGAAGACCGGCGACCACATCGTCGCCGCTCGCGCACTCTTCGGCTCCTGTCGCTACATTGTCGAGACGCTCTGCCCGCGCTTCGGCATCGAGTCGACGCTCGTCGATGGCCGCGACCTCGACGCTTGGCGCGCGGCCGTCCGTCCCAATACCAAGATGTTCTTTTTCGAAACGCCCTCGAACCCGACGCTCGAACTCGTCGACATCGCCGCCGTCTGCAAGATTGCGCGCGAAAACGGCATCCTGAGCATCGTGGACAATGTTTTCGCCACCCCGATGCTGCAACGGCCGCTGGCGCTCGGCGCCGACATCGTCGTCTATTCGAC
>JBEVLH010000162.1:0-4207 GCA_040509255.1 Hyphomicrobium sp.
TGGTGCCGCTTGAGTGACTCGAACACTCGACCCCGTCATTACGAATGACGTGCTCTACCGGCTGAGCTAAAGCGGCTTTTTTTGATCCGGCAGGGAGCATCCCCCCTTGGAAGGCGCGAGGGATACTCCGGGCTGTCGAGGAATGCAAGCCGGTGCCCTGAAAAAGCTCGCGCGCGCGAACTCAATGTTGCGGGGCGGCGCGCGCCAAGGGCCGCTAGCTGGCAGACCGATATGTTCTGCGCGCCACGGGCTGTTCGAGTTCCGGCTCCAGCGGCTCCGTACCCGGATCGTCAGGCGCGCGCGGCGTGAGGAAGACCGTCGGATCGGACTTTGTCGCGACCGGCGCTCGCTCAGGTGGGAGCGGCTTAACCGGCACCGCGATTTCGCTGGCCTGGTCGTTTGGCGCGTCGGCAGCCATGGGGTGCGCCGTGCCGTTGGCCTTCGCCACCACGACCTGATCCTTGGACGCACGCGGACCGATGCCCGGCGTCGCCGCAACCGTCACGGGTTCAGCGGTTACGACCTCGTCCTCGCTAGCGGCAGAGGCCGGAGGCGCGGAATCGGGTGCCCGCGACGTTGGTGCGATCACGACGTCATCTCCGCTTATTGTTGACGCGATCGCGATCAGCTCATCGATCTTGGTCGCTAGGACCTCGCTCCCCCCGCTGTCGCGCGTTTCAACCGGCACCCGCCATTGGAACGCATCGAGGCGACCATCCACCGGCGATGTCGGCTCCCAGTGGCCGGAAATGACGCCGTCCGCCATCCACACCGGATCGCGTGCCGCGTTCATGGCACGAGCGAGCCATTCCCTGACCCGTCCTCGCTCGCCATTCTCGCCCGCCTCGATCCGCGCCATGAGGAGTGCGACCCGCTGTGTCAGCCGATCCGCCAGCAGCGGTTCGAGCGCCCGACGCGCGTCATCGTACATGCGAGCCTCGCTGGCCGTCGTAGCAACCGCGATCGGGCTCTCGATCGAATGCGGATTGAGAGCCGCCAGCTGGCGGACGCGGTCGAGCCGGTCGCGGGTACTGTCGCCGATGCGAGCGTGAGCATAGACAGCAGCGAGATCGGGATGAGGCGATTTCGACCAGGTCTTATGCAGGACTTTGGCTGCCTTCGACGTGTTGCCGCGCGACGCCAGAATACGCCCGGCGAGCACCGCAGCAGGGACCAAGTCGGGCGCAAGAGCGTGCGCTTCGAGGGCCCACGCCAGAGCCTTGTCGGGCGCGTCATCTTCGGCCTGGATGGCTTTCGCAGCCAGCAGCACGGCGCGCTTGCGATCATGCGTCGCCTTTGCGACATGACCCGTCTTTTTGGCGTGTTCCAGCGTGGTGAGCGCCGCCGACCAATCCTTCTGCTTGCATTCCTCTTCGAAAAGCGCCGTCGACGACCAACCGAGCTTCGGATTGGCTTTCAGCGCTCGCGACGCGAAATGCCGGGCAGCCTCTCCTGCGCCCTCGCGCTGCGCTTCGAGGAACAGACCTCGAAGCCCGAGCACCTCGGTTTCGGGCGACGACAGCATCGCTTCATAGATGCGACGAGCCGCGGCGCGATCGCCCGCAAGCTCGGCGGATTGCGCCCGCAGCAGATGCGTCAGCGGTTCATGCGGTAGCGTTTTCCGTGCCTGCATCGCATATCGCGACGCCAATGCGCTGTCGCCTGAACCGATTGCGATCAGGCCGCCAGACAACGCATGAAGCCCTTTGCGTTCGCGTTGCCGCGCAAGTCGGTTGCCGATTGCGGCGGGACTGTTCCACAACGCCCGAAACAGAGACCACAGAAAAACCAGCGAGGCGATGACGGCCGACAGTATGACGACTGCACGGAACAGCGACGTTTCAATATCGTAGCCCTGCCACACGATCTGCAGGGTGCCAGGCCGGTCCGCGAGCCACGCGAGGCCGGATGCGGTGAGCGCGACCGCGAGCAGGTAAACGACGAGACGCACCATGACGCTGACCCTTTATCGATTAAGGCGACGGCTTTGCGGCTGGCTGGGCACCGCCGGCAATAGATGATTTCAGCTGCGAGTCGAGATTGGCAAGCGCGGTATCGACGCTCACGCGCGCGGCAACCTTGTCGAGGAACGGCTGCATGGCATCCTGGGCCTTAGGTGACAGCTCTTTGCCGTTTTCCAGGACATCGACAAGGCGTCCATCACTGAGCGCAACCTGCATCCGCCCGACCACCGCTTCGGTGCTTTTGTCATCGGCCTTGAGATCGATGCGGCGCACGCGAACCACCGACTTCGCGCCAGCCCACAACCGGTCGACGACACTGGCGTCTTGCGGTTCGGAATCCGAATCGATCGCTTTATCTGCGGCCGCGCGGAAATCCTTCGTCAATTCCGCGACCGTCGGCACGCCCGCGTCCTGCAGCTTTTCGATCGCCGAAAGATCCAATTGGTTGCCGGCGACTTTCTTTACGGAGGCAAGCTGCGAGGCGAAACTCTGTCCGCTGTCTAGGGTGCGACGTAGGTTTTGAAGCTCGAGCGCGAGGACAACGCGCTGCGCACTTTCCTTGCGCGCCGCGTCGCCTTGTACGACGTCCTGCACGCTCTTCTCGATCGATGCCGTCCGATCCTCGAGCGGCTTGATCGCGGCGGTAATATCGCCCGGCTTGGCAGCCGATGTCTTCAATCCGTCGAGCGACGTCTTGAGTCCCTGAATGTCGTCCTGCGCAATTTTCACGTCGGCCGCGACGTGATCGTTCGCGGTCTTGAGAACGGCCAGCTCTTCCTCGACGCGCACGCCGTCCGTCTTCAATCCGGCGACGTCCTTGTCGATGCGTTGAGTTCCGGCGCGTGCGGCTTCACTCGCCTCCGTCGCCGACTGAATACGGCCCTCGACGTCTTTCGCAACGCTGGCGCGCAGGGCAGTCAGCTGCGTCGCGAGACTGGTCTCGAGATCGGAGACCTTGCCCGTCAAACCCGCAAGCTGCTCGAGGCGGTTGGCACTCGGATCGTTGACGCCGGCATCGGCCATCGCCTTCAGCCGGTCTTCCACTTTAGCCAGACGCTCGATGAGTTGGGGCGATCCCGCGTCGGAAGCAGCCGATGCAAGCGCCGCTTTGGTTTCGGCGACGAGACGCGTCTGGCTCTCGATCACGGATGGAATTTTCTGTGTCGCATTTTCGAGATCGCCGATGCGCTTCTGAATTCCGCTCAGATCCGGCGCGGGCGGCGTCGCACTTTCGCTATTCTCGACTTTCGCCAGACGCTGCGAAAGATTCGCAATTTGCTCCTCCGATCCCGAAGACATTTCGAGTTGCGGAAGCGCCCACACCGTCGCCCCGCAGGCCAGCGCCCCGCCGATCACACCGGCGGCGAGATGACTGAAAAAGCCGCCGCGCTTTTGCACGATGACCCTGCCATCGTCGCTCTTCGGCGCGTCCGAAGAGGATGCCGCCGACGACGCAGATGCTGACGAAGCAAAGGGCTTTTCGCTCTTCGACGCGCCCGACTGCGACCGCGTCTCGTCTGGTCCTGCAGCATAAGACCCGGCGGCGGCGGGACGAGGGACATCGTCCGCTGCAGCACTCGAACGGGCGCTCGACGAGCTGCCCTTAACCGGCGTCACATTGACCTCAGTGGCCTTCAAGTCGAGCGTCGCATAGGGCCGCTTGCCGGCGCCTGCGTTCGCCCCCGCACCTGGTTTGTCGTCTGCCATTGAAGCGTAAGCCTCCTTACGTAACTCGCGTATGCCATCTTTCCCGGTTCATAGTCCGGGCTTTTCAGGCGCAACAGTCTTATATTGTCGAGGGCTCTTATTGGGGGTCCACCGCCCTCTGGTGCCTTGTTACTCCGCTTTCGAACCTGCCGCGAGACGTTTTACGAGAGCAATCATGTCATCGACGTTAGGATGCGACGGGACCACGACCTTATCGGCTTTTGCAAGCGGGCCCAAGGCCTCAGCCACGCGGTTGGAAAGGCAAAGATAGGTTACTCCGCTAAGTTGTGGCGGCGGCGAAAGGACCGCGACGAGGCGCGCCCATATCCGCGCCGTTCGCGGCGACATCAGCGTTACGATATCGATGCCGCCAGTTTGGAGCGCTTTAATGACGGTGGCCGGCAACGCTTCGGCGGCTACCGCCCGGTACGCAGTGACTGGCACGATAGTAACGCCAGCCTGCGCCAACGCCGCCTCCAGGTCGAACGCAAGATGATCGCCTCGAAGGTAGATTGGACGCTTCCCAATTTTGGCTC
>JBEVLH010000163.1:0-3338 GCA_040509255.1 Hyphomicrobium sp.
ACACTGAAGGGGAGGTGGCCATCGGCGCGCTGGATCGCCCGACCTGGATCGAAAAATCGCTTCCCCGGCTTCCCGCGCAGGTGGCCGATCTCATCACGGACTACAGCAATGCGGCGGCCAGCCTATCGATCGCGAAGTTTCGCCACGCCATCGGGCAGATTCGCTTCGCGGTGCCACCTCACACCGCAGACACGGCGATCAGTACTTATTTTACGTGGAAAGAACTCGTCCACGCCTCGTACTTCGATGTGCCTGAATTCCGCAAACTCATCGCCCAGGCCATCAGCCGGGCAGAGGGCTTTGCCCCGAGTGAAAAATTCCGCACCGATCCTGACTTCGCACGAACCGCTTCCTGGCTCGATACGATCGAGACGTCCCCCGGCACGACCGACGAGCCGAGCGACCGCGATCCGACGCCGCAAGATGCCAAGGCTGTTGCGGCGGTCGTCGGTTCGACGGTGAAGGCCTCGCCGTGACCATCCCTCTCAGATCACCTGACGCGCTCGTGACAGTAGCGCAGGCCGTTTTGGTACGAGCACACATCTAAACGAAGTCTCGGCCGCCGCTTCGTCCGTCTTGACGGTCACGCGCCATGCTGGTTGCTTGCCGCCCAGTTAGAATAAGGGACTGTTGGAAATGGTGAAAGCTCCACATGAAATTAGCGATGAAAGTGCGGGGAGCGAAGAAAACCGCCGCGCGTCCGGGAGCTCCAACAGATCGTTTTCGGCGGCGATATCCGCGCTGGCACTCGCGTTTTCGGGCTACAGTCTTTGGGACAGTTCCCTAAAATCGCCCGATCTTAAGGTTTTCGTACCGCCCGTCATCCAGTTCAGCGCGCCCTATAACAACACCAACTTTGAAGTTATCGAAATACCGGTAACGCTGCTGAACGATGGCGGCCGTACCGGGACGATCCTGTCGATGGACCTCGAAGTATCGAACCCGAAGACCAACGAAACGAAGCGTTTCTACGCCGCCGATGTCGGCCGATGGACGTTGGAAAAAGCCCGCGCAAACGGCTTCGACCCGTTTGCTCCAATTCCGCTCGCCGGCAAGTCCAGCAAAACCGAGACGATCTTGTTCTACACCAACGGCCCATCGCAAAAGCCCGACCAACTCATTCACGAACCGGGTACCTACAATTTCCGCTTGGTCCTGGACGAGGCCGACGTCAACGATTTCGGCGCTCTCGACAAAATCTTCCATCGTGGTCCGGCACAAGTCAGGTTCGCAATGGAACTCCGCAACTACGACGCGCGAGCATTTCAAGTCGGGACCATCGCCCTTTATTCGACGACAGGCCGCTCGGCAAACGGCGGCGATAGCGAAAAACCTTAGTTGCTGTCATCGTCGTGCGCGCAACGCAACGAAAGGCGTGCGCTCAAAAATGTGCAACACCGTGGCAAATCGCTGTCACGTCCGGGCCGAGAATGTGCCGGCGCGCACTTGGCACTCACAACTGCGACCCCATATGCGATCGATCATATTTCGCATCGGGGGTTCAAACATGCGCGCGGCGACCAGCCAACAAGTGCGATTTGACTGATCGATGGCATCGATCGTAAGATCGGAACTATCGATCTTCCAGCAGTTCCAAACCTGTTCGAGGTCCGTTTATGCCTATCTCAACAACCGTCAACGGTCAGAAAGTCTCGCTGGATGTCGACCCCGACACGCCCCTACTTTGGGTATTAAGAGACGACTTAAAGCTCACGGGTACAAAATTTGGTTGCGGTGCGGCGCTCTGTGGCGCGTGCACGGTTCATCTTGATGGCGAAGCTGTGCGGTCATGTCAGACCCAGGCCCGCGACGTCGAGGGTCGGGAAATCACGACGATCGAAGGTGCAAGTGACAATCTTGCGAAGGCTGTCCAGGCCGCTTGGATCAAGCTCGATGTCGTCCAGTGTGGATATTGCCAGCCAGGCCAGATCATGTCGGCAATCGGGCTGCTGTCCCAGATTCCAAAGCCCAGCGACGAAGACATCGATAAGGCAATGGACGGCAATGTCTGCCGTTGCGCCACCTATCAGCGCATTCGTGCCGCGATCCATGAAGCAGCGGATTCGATTTAGGCGTCGCTGCTTGAAAGCTCTCGTTCCAGGGCGAAACGCTAGGGTTCCAAAAGATGCAGGCTCGACGACGAACGACAGCGTGGTTTCCGTTTTTGATGGCGGCCGCCGCCGCAATCGCCGGTTTCTTTCTTCAACCCATCGCGGCAGGCCGGCTCTCGATCCGGCCTGCTCTCGCAGGGCCAACTGACGGCAATTTGTTCACGCCGATCGCCAAAGTCCTTCGTGATCCCCGATGCATGAACTGTCATCCCGTCGGAAATCGGCCTCGCCAAGGCGACGATAGGCACTTTCACTTGCAGAACGTAACGCGCGGTGCGGACGACATGGGCTTCGTCAATCTTCGTTGCCCCGCCTGCCATCGCGATGAGAATAACGCCTATTCGCGCGTTCCTGGCGCACCGAACTGGCATTTGGCGCCACTGTCCATGGGATGGGAAGGTCTCAATGACGCCCAGCTCTGCACGGTGCTGAAGGATCAATCAAAAAACGGCGGTCGCGATGTGGCCGCGCTCGTCGAACACATGTCGAGCGATAAGCTCGTCCTCTGGGGATGGAATCCTGGTGGCGCCCGCAAGCCTGTGTCGACACCGCACAATGAGTTCGTAGATCAGCTTCACGCGTGGCAGACGGCCGGAGCGCCGTGCCCCGCTACAACTCCATGAAATTTCGCGAGGCGCCAATGACCGACATGGACATGAGATCGATTTTCGCGATGGCTCCGGCCAAAACTCCCGAGGCATCCCGGCGAACGTTCTTGAAGATTACAGGCGGCGCCGGCGCAGGATTGATTTTGGGACTCGCCCCGCCGATTTCTTTTGGCGCCCGAGACGCGATCGCAGCCGAAAGCGGTTTCGAGCCCAATCCTTTCGTAAAGATCACCCCCGACAACTCCGTTATCGTCATCATCAAGCACCTGGACAAAGGGCAGGGGGCAGCGACAGGGCTTTCCGCTCTCGTCGCCGAAGAGCTTGATGCCTCGCACGATCAGATCCGCACCGAGTTCGCGCCCGCCGACGCCAGCAAATACAAGAATTTTGCATTCGGCATTCAGGGTGTGGGCGGCTCGACCGGACTTGCAAATTCCTACGACCAATATCGCAAGGCCGGAGCGACGGCGCGTGCGATGATCGTTTCTGCTGCCGCAAAAGCGTGGGGCGTCGATGCGAGCACCATCACCGTCAAATCGGGCGTCGTCTCCTCATCATCAGGAAAAACCGCAACCCTCGGCGAACTCGCGGAAAAAGCAGCCGCCGAGTCCGTTCCGAC
>JBEVLH010000164.1:0-3272 GCA_040509255.1 Hyphomicrobium sp.
CGCGCAAATTTCTCCTCGCCGGTCGCGGCGGCTTGAACCTGACGCACAGCGAGCCGCTGGAAAATCTTCTGAGACGCTACGGCGAACCTGCAGAGAAGATTAGAGCAGCCGTCGAAGGCTTCTCGCCCTCGCGCCTCATCGCCTGGGCTGATGGACTCGGCGCCGAGACGTTCGTCGGCTCCAGTGGACGCGTATTTCCACGCGCGATGAAGGCGTCGCCGTTGCTGCGGGCCTGGCTTCGCCGGTTGAACGACCTCGGCGTCGTAATCCATACACGCCACCGGTGGCTCGGGTTTTCTTCGGCCGGATTCGAATTTGAAACCCCGGCTGGGCCGAAGACCATCAATCCCGATGCCACCGTCTTCGCGCTCGGCGGCGCGAGCTGGCCGAAACTCGGTGCCGATGGCGGCTGGGTCGAGCCATTCGCCAAGGCCGGCATCGTGGCAACTCCTCTCTCGCCCGCCAACTGCGGTGTCGTGGTCGGTTGGTCCGACGTCTTCAAAGCGCGTTTTGAGGGCGCCGCTCTGAAGCGCATCGCGCTTTCGATAGCAGCCAGCAGCGCCAGGGGCGAAGCGGTCATCACGGCCGAGGGCCTGGAAGGCGGAGCGGTCTACGCCCTGATCCCGCGGATCCGCGCCGAGCTTGCCGCACATCGAAGCGCGGTTCTGTCAGTTGACCTGAAGCCTGACGTCGATCAAGCCACCCTCGCCCAGCGCCTGTCGCACCGGCGGCCGAAGGAGACCCTGACGAACTTCCTCCGGAAAGCCACCCACCTCGATGCGGCCGCCGTCGCCCTTCTGCGAGAGCACGCCTCGGCACTGCCGGACACCGCCCCGGAACTGGCAGCGCGCATCAAGGGCCTCCCGATCCGGATTGAAGGGCTGGCGGCATTGGACCGCGCCATCTCGACGGCCGGGGGCGTCGCCTGGGAGGCGCTCGATGACACGCTGATGGTGACCTCCCGACCCGGCCTCTTTGTCGCCGGCGAGATGCTTGATTGGGAGGCCCCTACCGGCGGTTATTTGTTGCAGGCTACCTTCGCCACCGCGGAACGGGCGGCAAAGGGTTTGCTGACGTGGCTCGCAGAGCGACAATAATTCCGCTCTAAGGCGGAAATGTCCGCAAGACCATTCCACTTCGACAGCGAACGGAACACGCCCGTTCTGCAGCCGTTTGCGAAATAATATCCTATTCTTATTTATAGGAATGGCTTCTCAGGGGAATGGTTTACCCTTATGTATCGCGACCGGAGGTCATCCATGACACTGTTCGAAGCACCGGCATCCGCCCCAGGCGAGACGCCTCACGACAGCCATTCGGCGACGCAGCATGCGCTCGCGGCCGACCTCGACCGAAAGCTCGCCTCTCTGGCTACGCTGGAGGAACGACTGAGCGCCATCCGCGCCGCTGTCAAGGGCATCGTGGCCTTTTCGACCAGTCTGGGCATCGAGGATCAAGCGATCACCCACGCCATTGCGGCGACGGGCACCGACATCGACATTTTTACGCTCGACACCGGCCGCCATTTTCCCGAGACCCTCGACACGCTGTTCGACACCGAGGGCAAGTACGGCATCAAGATCCGCGTCATGTTTCCCGATTCAGCCGAAGTCGAAGACCTCGTCGAGAACGACGGCGTCTACGGCTTCCGCTATTCGATCGAGGCCCGCAAGGCCTGCTGCGAAATCCGCAAGGTTCGCCCCCTCAATCGCGCGCTTAAGGGCGCGACCGGCTGGGTGACAGGCCTTCGCCGCGACCAATCACAGGGCCGCTCGCACGTACCATTCGCCAGCTACGATCCGGTGCAGAAGCTGCTCAAGCTCAATCCGATTGCCGACTGGTCGCTCGACACACTCGAGGGCTATGTCGCAGCAAACAAAGTGCCTGTGAACGCTTTGCACGCCAAGGGCTTTCCCTCCATCGGCTGCCAGCCCTGCACACGCGCGATCAAACCCGGCGAGGACATTCGCGCCGGTCGCTGGTGGTGGGAGAACGAGAACGGCAAGGAATGCGGTCTTCATACCCAGTCCGAAGACCCCGGATTTGAACCAAAGGACCGTGCAGCATGACGGCCGCGCCATCTCATCTCGATCTTCTCGAGGCCGAAAGCATACATATCTTCCGCGAGGCGGCGGCGCAGTTTCGCAAGCCCGTGCTGATGTACTCGATCGGCAAGGATTCGACGGTCCTGCTGCACCTCGCGCGTAAAGCTTTTTTTCCGCAGTCGCTGCCGTTCCCGCTCCTCCACATCGATACGACCTGGAAGTTCAGGGAAATGATCGCCTTTCGCGATCGCACCGCGCGCGAACTTGGTCTTAATCTCATCGTTTATACGAATCTCGACGGCATCAAGCGGGGCATCAACCCGATTGATCACGCTCCCTCGATCCATACGGACGTGCTGAAAACTCAGGCTCTGAAGCAGGCACTCGATAAATATGGCTTCGATTCCGCGTTCGGCGGGGCTCGCCGCGACGAGGAAGCGAGCCGCGCCAAGGAACGCGTCTTCTCGTTCCGCTCCGCCGGCCATCGCTGGGATCCGCGCAAGCAGCGTCCCGAGATGTGGAACTTGCTGAACGGCCGCCTCGGAACCGGCGAAACCGTTCGCGTTTTCCCGATGTCGAATTGGACCGAAAAAGACGTCTGGCGTTACATTCTGCGCGAAAAGCTCGAAGTCGTGCCGCTATATCTCGCCGCTGAAAGGCCGACGATCATTCGCAACGGGCAGCTGCTGATGCAGGACGATGAGCGCCTGCAACCGCGCGACGGCGAAAAGGTCGAAATGCGTAAAATTCGCTTCCGGACACTGGGTGATTACCCGCTGACGGCAGCCGTGGAATCGGATGCCGATACCATCGAGGCCGTGGTCGCCGAAACGATCAACGCCCAGACGTCCGAGCGCCAGGGCCGGCTCATCGACCACGACCAGGCCGGAGCAATGGAAAAGAAGAAGCAGGAAGGCTATTTCTGATGTCCGTGCATGCCCTGCATAAAAAGCAACCCGCTTCCGGCACGGCTCCTCGCCTCGAAGTCGTTCCCAACCTCGTGCGCGAGCTTGGCGGGATTACTCACCTTTTGACGTGCGGATCGGTCGACGACGGCAAATCGACGTTGATCGGTCGTCTTCTCTGGGATGCGTCCGATCTCTACGAGGATCAGCGCGAAAATGTGCGCAAGTCGGGTCGCAAGGCCGCCGGCACCGATCTTCCAGACTTTTCGATGCTGCTCGACGGCCTCGTCGCCGAGCGCGAACAGGGCATCACCATCGATAT
>JBEVLH010000165.1:0-3250 GCA_040509255.1 Hyphomicrobium sp.
TCCGGATTTCGCTCGATGCCGATGGCAGTGTTGGCCGGATGCGCCAGCAGCCACTCGATCCCGATCGACCCGCTTCCCGCGCCGACGTCCCATAGCAGTTCTCCGGCGCCCGGCCGCAGCGACGACAATGTCACGGCGCGAATTTCGCGTTTTGTCAGCTGGCCGTCGTTTTCGAAATAATCATCCGCCAGCCCGCCGGAAAAAGCGATCGGCCGGGCATCGGGACCGGCAATCACATTCACCCCGATGATCGTGAGCGGATCGACGTCGGCAAAATTGAAGGTCTCGGCCGACGTTCGGCGGATGCGCTCGCGTCCGCCTCCCAGCGCTTCCATGACGATGACCTCGCTCGGCCCGAAACCCGCTGAGGTCAGCAGCGCAGACACCTCTCTTGGCGTGTCGCCGTTGAGCGCTAGTGCCAGAATCCGTCTGCCATGATGGAGATGCCGGCGAATGATCGGGGTCAGTCCGGGCATGTTGAGCCCGAGCGTCGTCACATCCTGCAGCGGCCAGCCGAGCCGCGCTGCCGCGATCGAAAAGCTCGACGGCGACGGCACCACAAGCATCTCTTCAAGCGGGATGGCCCTCGCCAGCGTAATGCCCGCACCGAACCAGAACGGATCGCCCGAGACCAGCACCACCACTGGCATGCCGCGCCGCGCCAGGATCGTCGTCGCCGTCGCTTCGAGTGGCTTCGCCCATTCCGCCTTCTCGCCACGCGTGTCGCCGACGAGATCGAGGTGTCGTCTTCCGCCAATCACAAGCTCTGCTGCATCGATCAACCGAAGAGCGGCCGCGCTCAAGCCCGCCCGGCCATCTTCCCCGATCCCGATGATGGACAACCAGCGCCCGCTCATGGCATGGGGCTCTGATGCTCGTCGCGTCCGATACCCCGCTGCGCATCCTGCTTCTCGGTGGAACCACCGAGGCGACGGCGCTCGCCGAGCGCCTTGCCGGCGAACCGGGCATATCGGCCACGCTCTCTCTCGCCGGCCGCACATCCAATCCGACCGCGAGCCCGCTTCCGACGCGCGTTGGCGGTTTCGGCGGCATCGAAGGACTTGCAAACTATCTCGCGCGCGAGAATGTCGATCTTGTCATCGACGCCACGCATCCGTTTGCCGCGCGCATCAGCGCCAACGCCGTGGCCGCTGGTGCCGAGACTGGCGTACCCGTGCTTGCCGTCGAGCGTCCGCCGTGGACGAGCGTCGACGGCGACAATTGGATTGAACACGACAGCATCGATGCGGCGATCGCCGCTCTTCCCGCTAAACCCCAGAGCGTCTTCTCCGGACTTGGCCGCCAGGCCATCGATGCTCTCACGCGCGCTCCGCAGCATCGCTACCTGATCCGCGTCGTAGATCCAGTCGATCCTCCCGCGGACCTTCCCCACGCGACGTTCATCGCCGCACGCGGACCATTCCGAATGGAAGACGATGCCGACCTCTTCAAGCGGCATAGCATTCGCTATTTGCTCGCCAAGAATGCGGGCGGCACCGCGACCTACGCCAAGATCGAGGCGGCGCGCCAGCTCGGCATTACCGTCCACATGGTGCGCCGGCCTGTGATTCCGGCGCGAACGACCGTGCAGTCTGCGAACGAAGCCCTGGCGTGGATCGACGCCCGTCATCGCACGCGCTCCGACCTCGGCGTATAGACCCACTCTCGACCGTCGGCACACTGCACCTTGCGCGTTGCTTGCGATCCGACAATCACGAGCGTCCGCATATCGCAAAGCATGTCCGCCGCGCGGGCGAGCGTTGTGACGTCGATGTCTTCATCCGGCCGCCCGACGGCGCGGGCGAACACCACAATGGTCTCGTCCGGCAAAACCGTCCTCAGAATATCGAACGCGTTCCGGATCTGCTCCGGCCGCGCCTTCGAGGCCGGGTTGTAGAGCGCAATGACGAGATCCGCTTCCGCCGCTAGCCGCAACCGCTTCTCGATCGTCGTCCACGGCTTCAAATTGTCCGATAGGGAGATGGCACAGAAATCGTGACCCAATGGCGCTCCGATCCGCGCCGCCGCCGCCAGCATCGCCGTGACACCCGGCTCGACGCGAATCTCGACGCCTTTCGCCGACGTTGGATTTTTTTCGATGGCCTCGTAGACCGCCGCCGCCATCGCGAAGACGCCTGGATCACCGCCCGAGACTACGGCGACCCGCTGCCCGCCCGCCGCGGCCGCGAGTGCTCGTTCCGCGCGTGCCAATTCTTCGCGATTGTCGGACGCTTCGAAAATCTGCCCCGGCCTCGGGGTCAAACGGTTGACGTACGGAGCGTAGCCGAGGACCACGTCAGCACCACTGATGGCTTCCGTCGCCGCAGGTGTCACCCAATCCTTCGGTCCGGGGCCGAGCCCGACGATGATCAGCTGTCCGCTCATGCGATGCGCCGCCCTCGTCCACCCGGCAGCAGAATGATCGAGAAATAAGGCACCGCGCATTCGCCGAGATCTGCAAGCCGCGCCACCCGCTCACCGGGCATCGTACCGCGCTCCACATAAATCGCGTCGTCGAAGCGCCCGGCGTCGCGAAGCGCGTTTTTGATTTTCTCGAGGTTATGCCCGACCTTCATGATCACCGCGGCGTCCGCGCCCTTGATATGCTTTGCCAAGGCCTCCTCGTCGAGCGTACCCGGCAGTACGCTCATCACGTCATCGCCGTACGTGATCGGGGCGTGCGCCGCCGTCCAGCACCCTGACATGCCTGTGATACCGGGAATGACCATCACCGGATGCGCCGACTTGATGCGATCGTACATGTGCAGGAACGACCCGTAAAAGAACGGATCGCCCTCGCAAAGCAGCGCAACGTCACGACCATCCTGCAGATGCGCGATGATCGAAGATGCGCTCACGCTGTAGAAATCGCGAATGGCCGAGACATACCCGTCTTCGCGAAAATCGACCTCGGTCGTCACCGGATATTCGAAGGCCGCTTCGATGACGCCGGCGCGGATATGGGCGTCAGCGATCGTGCGCGCATGACCGGGGCGACCACTTTTCCGGAAATGTGCAACGACCGGCGCCGCGCTCAAGACTCGCACCGCTTTGAGCGTCATCAGCTCCGGATCGCCGGGGCCGAGGCCGACACCGAACAGCGTGCCGGATTGCGTCGTGGTCATTCGACCTCGCTTGCGAGCGCATTGACGGCCGCCGCCGCCATCGCGCTGCCGCCCTTTCGGCCTCGGACGATCGCGAATGGCACGCGTCCGTCGGCGGCCAGCGCCTCTTTTGATTCCGCCGCACC
>JBEVLH010000166.1:0-4565 GCA_040509255.1 Hyphomicrobium sp.
GATAAGGCACTCTCTGCATCGCTTCCACTGGGGTGGTCGAGATGAGGTCTGGGCCATTCACCGCGGGTTCCGGGAAAATGACACGCTCACTCACTTGAGGCTAGATCTCCGGTAGGCGTGTGCCTGCGGTCCAGTTCGAGGGCTGCAATGATGGGAAGACTCATTTGACAAGCGAGACCGAACCACCGTTGGAGCTTGTCGCACCTCATCCGTATTGCCCCGGGGCCGTGTGACACCTGAACCATGTGGCATGCCCTCGTTTCAAATGCACCTGCCCAAAGCAGGGCTTTGCATTTTTGATGTCATGACAAGCGCCCCCTTTTATATGATGCAATCAAACGGCTGCGTTCGTGCGTGTTGTGAGGGTTTCCTTCATCTATTTTCTCGCCGTGGTGCAACACGATGGCGCGCTGCGCTTCCGAGAAGACAAGATCGAGATCGTGCTCGATCCATACCACCGCGAGCTTTTCGCGCGCCAGCGCCAGCGCGACCATATTCCCGATGAGGGGACGCTCGTCGTGGCTCAACCCCGAGGCAGGTTCGTCGAGCAGAAGGAGCTTGGGTCTGCCAACAAGCGCTCTTGCAAGATCGACGCGCCGAAGAACGCCGAGCGGCAATTGACTGCAGCGCTCCCCCCAGATTTCTCGCAAGCCGCATAGGGCGAGCATTTCGGAGGCGCGCTCTCGCGCATGCGTCTCGGCTCGCAGTGCTGCCCATGGCCGTATAAGCGACCCAAGCACGTCCGATTTGAAGTGGGTCGTAAATCCCAGCAGCACATTGTCGAGTACCGAGCGTTCGGCAATCAGGTTCAGTCCCTGAAACGTTCGGCTCACTCCGGCGCGCGCCCTGCGGTAAGCAGGAAGCCGGTCAAGACGAGCACCGTCAATGCTGATGCGCGCGTTACGTTGCGTGGGATAAACGCCGACGATGCAGTTCAACAGAGCGGACTTGCCGGCGCCGTTCGGACCGATAAGGCCAACAACCTCGGATTCCCGTACTGAAAAATTGATGTTCTTGAGGACGTCAATTCCACCAAACGACAAACTCACATTCTGCACGTCGAGAAGAGGCGGATCCTGTGACGGGTGTGGTGTCATCTGTGCCCTCGCAGAAGTGGTGCCGACATCCCCAGGAGCACACCGTGAATCTCATCAAGGCTGGATGAATTGATGTGATCGAACGTCGCGATTGGTTTTCCCCGATCGATCGCAATCGCTCGATCGGCCAATCGGGGGAGCCATTGCGTATCGGATTCCGCGATCAGGATCGTTAGGCCGAACTCCCGCCGCAAACCGTCCAGGCTTTGCCAGAGATCTTCCACGACGGGTGTGGCCAGCCCAAGGCTCGGTTCGTCGAGCAACAAGAGCTTGGGCGATGCAAGCAAAGTGATGGCCAGCGCGAGCATCTGCTGTTCGCCGCCCGATAAATTGCCCGCAAGCGTGCCGCGCCGGTTCGCAAGAGCCGGGAACCAGTCGAGAGCATCGTCTTGCTTTCTGCCTCTCCCGCCAGAGCGTTCTCCAATTGAGAGATTCTCATCGACTGTTAGCAGACGGAACACCTTGTCTTTTTCCGGAACGAGACCGATGCCCGCCCTGCGCCGTACCCGGACATTGCCCCACGGAAGATCTTCGCCGTCCAGTCGTGTGCGCCCGCCGATCGCTTGATCCTTGCGCGAAAGGCCGGCGATTGCATTCAAAAGCGATGTTTTTCCCGCGCCATTGCTGCCGAGCACGGCCACGCTTTCGCCGCGCGAGATATCCAAGGACAGGTCTTTCAGCGCAGTGCGTCCGTTGTAGAGGACTGACACGTCCTTAAGCGAAAGCCAGCCCTTTGCATCAGACACGGGGTGGCCTCCGCAATCGAAGCATCGCGACAAGCCGCTGAGGAAATCGCAATAGTGCCAGGATGAGGATGATGCCAATCGAAATGCCTTCCACCCCGGCGGCGCGCGACGTCGCATCGATGGAAAGTAGCCCCAAGCCCATCTGGATGGCCTGCGGCAGCAGCACCATGAGGTAGGAAGCGGCGATGGCCCCCAGCAGATATCCCGCTCCGCCCAACGCACAGATCGTCAGGTATACGATCGCCAGATCGAGCGTATACGTCCCAGCCTGGACATTGCCCAGATTGTAGGCCCCGATGACGCCGACGACGGCGATGATTGCGGAGGTGAGGGCAAACACCTGAATCCGGCTCTTCGTCATGGAGATCCCGAGCGCCGCAGCAGCGGCCGGATGGCTGCGAAGGAGCGCCCACTCCCGGCCAACGTGATTTTTCTGCAGATAGCGAAAGGTGATGTACACGACAAACATCAAAGCCGCTGTCAGGATCCACCAGCGTTGAAGAGAGTTGATGGGCAGTCCGAACACGTTCGGGTCATCGAGCATGAAACCCGAAGAATAGGTCAACTTCAAATCGAGATCGGTGGCAATTACGCCGACTGCACGCTGAAGCGCCAGGGTTCCGACGGCGAGATAAAGCCCCGAAACGCGGAGCGTGGTCGTCGCGACCACCGTGCCGCTGAGAATGCCCAGCAATGCACTGACGATAACTGCCGGCAGCATTCCGAGGCCAAAGCTGTTTGACAGAATGCCGGCGGTGAACGCTCCGATGCATAGGAAGGCGGCGGTGCCGAGCGACGGCAGACCGGCGGAGCCGACCAGCACCGTCAAAGGCATCGCGGCGAGCGACAGCAGACCGCCGCTCACCGCCAGATGCAGACCGAGACTGCCGAAAGCGCACGGTGCCGCCACGATGACGGCAACGGCGATCAAAGTGACGGCGGATTGCGCTCTCTTGCCTTGGCCGCTCATGCGCACCGGCAGGCCGGCGCTCATTCTACGTTCGGAATATACGTTCGACACGAGAACTAAGACCCCACGGACGAACCGTCAAAAGGACAAGGAGCAAGGCGACCGGAACAACGGTGCTGTAGCGAACGTCGAAAAACAGCGAGATCAGATTTTCGCCCGCCGCCAAGATCAGCGCTCCGGCGAGCGCTCCTCCGGGACTTGTCAAGCCGCCGATGATGGCCGCGACGATTCCGGAAAAGCCGATGGCCGAACCGCCGACGGATATGGAGGAAACCGACCCGGCAAGCACGCCCGCTACACCGCTTAACGCACACGCCGCAATCCACGTCATCAGGACCCGGCGGCCGACAGGTATGCCGTTAAGCGTCGCGAGTTGCCGGTTTTCGGCGGCGGCCTGCAGCTCAATCCCAATGGACGTCCAATAGAACAGAGCCAATACGGAGAGAACCGTCAGCGCGCCGAGGAAAATTGCGACGAAACCCACAAGAGGAAGCGTAGTGCCTCCGAACGTCCAATAGCCTTTGACCAGCGGAAGCTGCTCGACTGAGCTTCCCCACATGACGGACATCAGACCGACGAGGATGATGCCAACCGCAATGGTAATGGCCGTCCCGAGGAACGGGTCTTCCTGCTTTTCCTGGCTGAGGATGCCGAAGAGAAGCAAGCCGATCGCTATATCGACCGCCAGGGCCGCCGCGATCGCGATAGGCAGGCCGGCCGCGGTCTGGCCAGCCCAGTTCCAAACCTCGGCCATCACGTAAGCGGTGACCGTGCCGATTTCGCCGACGCAGAAAAACAGAATTCTACCGGTGCGGTAGACGAAGACGACGGCCAATGCGATCAGCGCATAGACCATCGTCGTGCTGAGTGTATTAACCGCGAACGACGCGAGGTTCATTTTGTCTACTTCGAGATTTTGCCGTCGGTTTCGATGCGCAGCCACCCGGCGATCGGCTTGAACTGGCCTGTCGCGTTGTCGAGTTTCGCGACCCGGTATGCGCTCTCTCCGTAATGGTCCCGAGGCGTCAAGCGAATGGGCGCTCCTGTCAAGCCGTTGGTGTCGACGTCGACCTTCTCGAGCGCTGATGCCAAATCGGAAGGAGCGGCACATTCATTTGCGCACTTCTTCAGCGCGTCCGTGACGACAAGACCCAAAACCAATCCGCCCGTGGCAGTCTCTTTGCTCTTTCCGCGCTTCTCCAATTCGGCGCGGAACGCTGCAAATTCAGGGTTCGAGATTTCCTGGAGTTTCACGTAGCGCGCATACGAATAGACCGTCAGCTTGGAATCTGCCGGAGTGGCCTTACGCAGCGTGTCTTCACCGATCCCTGTGTCCATTGACAGGAAGATGCCATGGTATCCGGACGCGGCGAGAGGCGGAAGGAACGAGGCGACGTGAGCCTGCCCCAGGCAGATCGTCACGACATCGGGATTTTCGCTCACGATGCGCTCCACGACCGTGCGGAAGTCGCGCTGTTGAATGGGCACAGTCAGGACATCGCCCTGCGAGAAGCCAAGAGCTTTCGCTTTCGCAACGATCTTCTGACAGGCGAGAATCGATCCGGGCACTTCGAACGCCACGCAGATCGTGCTCTTGCCGCTGGGAGCCACCTCCTTGGCAAGGTATCCGCCGACCGTGCCGGCA
The DNA here is from genome assembly GCA_040509255.1 of Hyphomicrobium sp. Lineage (GTDB taxonomy): Bacteria > Pseudomonadota > Alphaproteobacteria > Rhizobiales > Hyphomicrobiaceae > Hyphomicrobium_B. The sequence goes on from JBEVLH010000166.1 coordinate 4,459, forward strand.
AGCGAAAGTTCAAGGCCCACGCCGAATGCGCCGGGCTTCGCCGGCGGCAGCACGAGCGGAATATTGATCGGGTACCCCGCAAGCACCGGAATGCCCAGTTTCTTCGC
>JBEVLH010000167.1:0-7732 GCA_040509255.1 Hyphomicrobium sp.
GCAAGTTGAGCTGAGCCTTCCTTCAAGTCGCAGTTCAAGGCTGCGAGCAGCACAGGTTCCATCAGACGCTTATATAGGACCGAAGTGCTATCGATTTTGTCGGTCACCGTTTCCCGGTTGCTGGCGCGCAGAAGCGCTCCAATCCGAACGTAATCGAGCGAGCGCGTGTTTGGCACTCGCCGGTCGCTTGCAAAAATCCACCATGGGATAGGTCCGTCGTTCGGCCGTAAGACCCACCCGCTTCCCGCTTTCAAATCAAAAAAATTGAACTCGGCATGCTGAGGCTCGTGGAGCAGATGCCGGCCGCCGATCTTGTCAAGAAATGCCAGCGCGCGGTCGTTGCCCGACAGCAGAAGATGATTGCCATTATCGATCGTGAGGCCGAGCGCGGGCTCGAAGTAGGATCGGCAGCGACCGCCGGCATGGCGCGCAAGCTCGTGGACGATGACTTTGCGTCGGCGATCGGCAAGCCAAACCGCCGCCGACAGACCGGCGAGACCGGCCCCGACGATGTGGACGGTGCCGTCGCTCATTCAGAAAATGCCGTCGCGCAGGACGGCCCAAAGGACCGTACGTTTCGAGCGGCGCACATCGACACGCGGGGCTTTCCAGCCGCGCACAATGAGCTTCTCCAGAATGCCGCGATAGACGGTCGCCATCATTCGCGGCGATCTCACCGTCCGGCGCGGCGCGCGCGCCATAATCGCCTCAGAGCGATCGTAATATTTGCGCGTCGTCTCGGCGATGCCGCGGCAGACACGATCGAGCGCGGGGTTGGCGAGTATGGCATCGATCGACGTGTCGGAGATGCCGGCGTCGCGCAACGCCTCCTTGGGAAGATAAAGACGGCCCATTGCAGCATCTTCATCGATATCCCGGAGGATGTTCGTAAGCTGCAGGGCGCGGCCAAGATTGTGAGACAGGTCTATCCCCTGCGCTTCATCCATGCCGAAGATGCGAACGGACAAACGACCGACCGCAGAGGCTGCGCGATCGCAATAAAGATCGAGGACTTTCCATTCGGGCGCGCGCAGATCGCGGACGATGTCCATCTCCATGCCGTCGATGACCGCGACGAAATCATCCTTTATGAGGTCGTATTGCTTGACGGGTCCAACGAGATCGCGCGTCCGCGGCGTCACGCGACCGGTGGCGTAGAGCTGATCGATATCGGCCCGATAGCGATTGAGATCGGCGAGACGAAGCTCGCGCGAGCCGCCATTGTCGGCGACGTCGTCGACAGCGCGGCAGAACGCGTAGACGTGATACATGGCGTCGCGCTGCTCGCGTGGCAGAACCCGCATCGCGGCGTAGAACGAGCTACTCGCGGCGGCAGGCGCTTCTTCAGCGCTCAAGGTATCGACTTCAGCGCTCATGCGGCATCATCCCCGTCGACTTCGTCAGCGCCAAGCGCGCGCGTGCCCTGTTCGTGAGCAATGCGGCGGTCGCGCGTGACGCAATCATCGCCGCTTGCAGTTTCGATAGATGAACCCGATCCGACAGCGGATCGCGAGCCGCCAACAGCCCGGTAAGCTTGCGCGCGAGTTCGACAATGATCGACGTCTCGGCGGCAAGGCGCAAGTTCGCGACGCTCGATGGCAAGAGCGCGGCGGCCGGCAAAAGCTTGCCGGTCTTCACAGCGAGCGCGTGCAAGCACGTCAAAAGCTCGGGAGACGCCTTCGGCTGGCCGAGCGCGTCGACGCCAAGGTCGTGGGCAGCCAGATCGTTCAGCGGAATATAGACGCGATCAAGATTGCGATAATCTTTTCCGCAGTCCTGCAGGTGATTGATGATCTGGAGCGCCGTGCATAGCGCGTCGGAATGCGGCCAGGTCGACTTCGGCTCGCCGTGAACATCGAGGACGAACCGACCGACAGGCATCGCCGAGTAGCGACAGTACTCGAGAAGCTCTTCCCATGTCTGGTACCGGCTTTTCGTCACGTCCTGGCGGAAGGCTTTCAAAAGATCGAGCGCGTGCTGCGCACTCAAATTTCTTGCCTCCAGTTGCTCGCGGAGGGCGATGGCGTCGGTGGCCGCGTCCGAGCGGCCGAGGAGCGTTTGCTCGAGCGCGTCAAGAACCGAGAGTTTTGATCGAGCATCAAGCGTCGGATGGTCAGCAGCATCGTCGGCCGCGCGCGCAAAACGATAGAACGCGAGAATCGGAGCACGATAGCGGGACGCAATGATCCAGGATGCGACAGGAAAATTCTCGTCCCCCTCAGCCTTACCGGACTTGTACTTGGTATCGACCGTCATCGCCGTCCCACTTCGGCCTGGACACGGCCTTTCCAGAGACCGCCTCGACCGCGCATATGCTGATACGCCGAATCTATCGTGAAACCCACATAAGCCATCGCGATAAGTGGTAGTCCAACGGCCCAAAGTGGCGAACGGTTGTAAAAGCGCAACGTCGGCTGATAAGCGACTATCATTACAAGGTATGCGGCGGCCGCCAAAACATTCGCCGGGTAAGGCGAAAATACAGCCAGAGCGGGCGGCGCGATATAGATGATCGCCATGGAGACAACCGTTCCGATCAGTAAAACCGGCGAATAACGCAGCTGGGCGTAGGCCGAGCGCGCAACCATGCGGCGAATGTCTTCGAAGCCGTGATATGCGCGCAGACTGAGCACTCGGTTCGACAGGCCAAGCCATATCGGCCCCTGCTTTTTCAACAGTTTTCCGAGCTCACAATCGTCGATGAGAGCATCCCGAATGGCACCGATGCCGCCCGCGCGCTCGAGCGCCGCGCGATCGACGAGCATGCAACCGCCAGCGGCCGCCGCAGTTCGCGAAGCTTCTCTATTCACTCGCCGAAACGGGTAAAGCATCTGGAAAAAGAAGATGAAGGCGGGGACGAGCCAGCGCTCGGCGACGCTTTCACATTTCAGCTTCGCCATCACCGATGTCATCGCGCGGCCGTTCGCCCTCGAGGCGATCACGAGGGATTTCAGCACCCCCGGCCGATACCCGATGTCGGCGTCAGTCAATAATATATAGTCGGGCGGTGGATCGATGGCCGAGGCCGCCGCGATCCCTTGGTGCATGGCGAAGACCTTGCCAGTCCAGCCGCGAGGAAGCGCGACGCCAGCAACGGTCGTAATATCGCGTTTTGCGGCTTGGGCGATGGCACGGGCGATGTCGGCGGTGCCGTCTGTGCTCTGGTCGTCGACTACGACGATCGAGAACGGGCCTGGATAATCCTGCTGCACGAGCGACGTTAACGAAGCCGGGAGCATATCGGCTTCGTTGCGCGCCGGAATGACTGCGACGACGCTCGGCCATTCCTTCGGGGCTCGGTATTTCGCTTCCTCGCGTTCTTCGCGCTCACTGCTCAGCCAAAAGCCGCCGTTGAAGAGCAAGAGGTAGAGCCAAGCTGCGAGGGCGATGCCGGCAACGAGGTCGAGGGCGGTCACCTGAGATATCCCTCGGCCTTGAACCAATTGAATGCGTCAGCCAGCGCTTGCCGCGCAGGGCGCGCCCGGTACGCCAGTTCGCGCTCGGCTTTGGCGGATGAGAAAAACATCTTGTGCTTTGCCATACGCAACCCATCGACGGTGAGGAACGGCTCGCGACCTGTGATCCGGGCGGCCGCTTCGGCACAATATGCAATCGGGAAGATCAGCGCGCGCGGTAGTCTTATTGTTGGGACAGGACGCCCGGCTAAGGGGGCTATCTCGGCGAGCATCTCTCCGAGCGTCATGTTCTGGCCTCCGAGAATATATCGCTCGCCAATTCGCCCCCGCTTCAAGGCAGCAACGTGACCATCGGCAACGTCGTCGACATGGACGAGATTGAGTCCTGTGTCGACAAAGGCGGGCATGCGGCCGCAAGCGGCTTCGATAACGATACGCCCGGTCGGCGTGGGGCGTACATCTCGGGGGCCGATCGGCGTCGACGGATTTACGATGACAGCCGCCAACTTCTCATCGGCAACCATTCGCTCGACCAGCCGTTCGGCGAGTATCTTGCTTTTCTTGTAGGCGCCGATTGCGTTGCCGGGTTCGAGAGGCATCGTTTCGTCGGATGGCGCGCCGTCCTCGCCCACGACGAATGTAGCGACGCTCGACGTATAGATGACACGCTCGACACCCGCGGCGAGCGCGCCACGCATGACTGCTCGCGTGCCGTCGATGTTCGTGTCGATGATGTCCTGCGGGTCGGGTGCCCACAGACGATAGTCGGCAGCGACGTGGAAGACATAGCGCGCGCCGCGCATGGCTTTCTCGAGCAGCGACGCGTCGCGGATGTCGCCTTCCACCACGTCGAGATCGACGCCGCCTAGGTTCGCGCGATTGCTGGTTTTTCGTACCAGCGCCCGCACTGCGAGACCCTCATCGAGAAGCTTGCGCGCGACGGCCGACCCGACGAACCCCGAAGCGCCTGTCAGGAACACGATATCTTTAATTGCCAAGTGCCCCCGCCCCGCTCGCGCTCGATTTTACGACGTCATCCGTTATAGACGATGCGCCAGATGCGTCCCGCCGCGTCGTCGGCAACGTAAAGCGCACCGTCGGGTCCGACCGCAAGCCCAGTCGGACGATGCTCGGTCCCCGTTCCGTTTCTGAAGCCATCGGCAAAAACGATATATGGCCCCGAAGCCTTACCATCCTTGAGCGGCTGGAACACGACGTTATAGCCTTGCTGGCCTCCAAATGAGCGGTTCCAGGAGCCATGAAATGCGATGAAGGCTCCGCCGCGGTAGCTTTCCGGGAACTGCTCAGCTCTGTAAATTTTCAGGTCGTTGGGCGCCCAGTGGGCCGGGAACGCCGCAACAGGCGGGAGTTTGTCAGCACATCGTCCGACCGATTTGCCGCCATCACCGCCGTATTCGGGCGCCAGGACGAGCTTCTTTTGCACGCCGTCGTAATAGCAATAGGGCCACCCGTACTCGCCATTCTTCTGAACTTCGACGAGTTCTTCGGCGGGTAGCTCTGAACCTCGTTCCGACGAATAGAGCTTCGGCCAATTCTCGTAGAGTTGATCGCGCCCATGCTGGGTCGCGAAAATTCGGCCATCGGCGTCAAAGTCGATGCCTTCCGCGTTGCGAAGCCCCGCCGCAAAACGTTTCGCCGACGAAAAAATCTGATCCTTCTGGTCGGCGTCGAAGCGCCAGATACCGGCCCGGGTTTCGAGTTCGACGCAAGGATCAATGCCCGGGGAATCCTCCGCGCGATTGTCACGCTGACAGGAATTTGTCGCGGATCCGAGATCGACGAAGAGATCACCCTTCGGAGTGATCGCGAATGGGCGCGGTCTATGATCGCCGTCGAGCGGAAGCTTTGTCACGACGACTTCCGGCTGGCCTTTCGGCGCGATGTCGCCGGATTTTAGTTTATAGCGGACGATCTCGTCGCCGAGTTCGACGTAAAGCCAATCCTTGTAAATTCCGATGCCCGTGCCGCCAGCTCCAGAGGGCCCAAATTTCTGGATGACATCGGCGCGGCCATCACCCTTCGTGTCTTTCAAAGCGAGCAGCGAGGGCCTGCCGTCCCGACCACTGTTGTTGACGTAAAGCGTGCCGTCGGCTGACGCCACCAGATGCCTGGGCGCACCGACATCATCGGCAAAAACGGTGGCGCAGAAGCCCCTGGGCAACGTCAGTCCGGCATTTCCGGGCGCACATGACGCCTGTCCAGCAAACACCGGTGTTGCGGTCATGAGGGGAAACGCCGACAAGGCCGTGAATAACAGAGCGGCCGCGCGGGGATGTGCAAAGCGAAATTGCTTGCCAACGGCGCGGGTGGTGAATCCATTTGTCATATGCCGGCGCTCCGCCAATGCTATTTCAGCGCAGCGGACACGTGGCCGCGCACAGCGCCACCTACAAGACCCGGCGACGGTCGACAAGCGCAGTTAACTGAGTGGGCGTGTTAAGCCGGCCAGGCTCTAAGCGCCATATCGGCGACCGCCAACAGTTCTGCGCGCGATGCACCGCCAGAAGCTTGCACCGACATTCCCTGTGTCACCGTGATCACGAAACGGGCCAAGGCTTCCGGATTCGAATCGGAGGCGAGATCGCCCTCTGCTTTGGCACGTTCGAAGCGCCTGCGTAAATTCTGTTCGCCCTCGGAACGGCGTTTGCACAGCTCTTGCTTGATGGATTCCGCGGCTTCGCTGCACGTCAATGCTCCCTGCACGGAAAGGCAGCCGGCGGGATTGCACGGATCCGTCAGTGTCTTTGCGAGAGAGCGGAGCAAATGCTCGACGACCTTTCGGGCTGTGGGTTCAGCCAAGGCTTCGCCCTGAATTGTACCGGGACCTTTGTTCGCGTATCGGTCAAGGGCGCGGCGAAACAACTCCTCCTTGTTTCCGAAGGCGGCGTATAAGCTTGGACGACTGATGCCCATCGCCTCCGTCAGATCGGAAAGCGACGTGCCTTCGTAGCCGCGCTGCCAGAACACGTGCATTGCCTTGTCGAGCACCTGGTCGCAGTCGAATTCCCTTGGGCGGCCTTTTTGCACCGCTTCTCTCCCGGTATTCGTTTTCCTTATCGAGTCACTATACATTTCTATACTCATCGGTACAAATAATAGTTGACAGCCCCTTGCCTACCCCTATATCTGTACCGCTTGGTACACATATATAGAGGATGACGCGGCTGATGAAAAGCTCTTTCTCGAATGCGACCGCCGCCCTCAGGGGTTTAGCTGGTTGGTTTTCGGTGCGGACGGACGAAGCTCTCTCCGACAATGACCACATCCCGTTCGTCGTCTCGGCCTGCGGGTATCCGGGACACGAGGACGAAAGCACCGGGGGTTCTCGCGCGCTTCTTGATCGTTGGTCGCCGGGATTGAACGTCGACAATTTTTCCTGACGTCCGGCTCGGAGCGAAAGTCGGCTCCGTCCATCACGCAAATTTCAACACCGCCTGACAGGTGGTCATCGGCGTCTAGCGCCGAAACACGGGGATTGATCATGCGTTTCGATATGAAATCCAAATCTCTCAAGAGCTTGCTGTCTTCGGCGGCGGCCGTGGCATTCATGGCGACCTTACCGAGCCTGGCGTCCGCACAAGACGCCACCGCACCGACGCGAGTCGCCGTGTCGGTTGCGACCGTGCAGCCGAGAGAAGCCAACACGTGGGATGAGTTCTCCGGCCGTCTCGAAGCGATCGAGCGGGTCGATCTTCGCCCGCGCGTTGCGGGCCAGATCGTTGCCATCCACTTCCGCGAGGGCGCATTGGTGAAAGCGGGCGAGTCGCTCGTGACCATTGATCCGGCACCTTATGCGGCGGAAGTCGACCGGCTCAACGGCGTCGTCGCAGCCGCGCAGGCCCAGCTGGTGTTTACGAAGGCCGACGTTGCCCGCGCCCGGCAGATCATCGGCAACGCACTGTCGGAACGCGAACTCGATACGCGCGCGAACGCGTACGACGCAGCTGTCGCGAACCTGAAAAGTGCACAGGCCGCGCTCAGAACTGCCAAGCTCAACCTTGAGTGGACGGAAGTTCGCGCGCCGGTCTCCGGACGCGCCGGCCGTCGCGAAATTACCGTCGGCAACCTTGTCGAGGCCGGCTCCAACGCGCCTTTGCTGACCACGCTGGTCTCGGTCAATCCGATCTACGCGAGCTTCAATGCTGACGAGAACGTCGTCGCGCGCGCGCTCGAGACGCTGTCGCCTGAAGCAAACGCGACCGCCCATCTGGAAAAGATCCCAGTCGAAATGTCGACCGCGAGCAACGCGGGCGCGTGGCGCCACGGCGTCCTGCAGCTGATCGACAACAAGGTCG
>JBEVLH010000168.1:0-4965 GCA_040509255.1 Hyphomicrobium sp.
CCCGATGAATGGAACGGCGATCTCGAAACGCCTCGCCGCGATGTGGCGGCGCTCGTTCGCGCGCTGAGCATCGCCGGCAACAAGGTTCGCCTGCTCGTCAACGGCGACGAGGCAAGAGCATCAGCCATCGCCGCGCTCGAAACCGTCGCTGAAATCATTCCCGCCAAGTACGGCGACATCTGGCTGCGCGATACCGGACCCATCTTTGCGCGCGGTGGCGACGGCACGATCGCGCTTCGTTTCAAAACCAACAGCTGGGGCGGCAAATACGATCTTCCCGACGATGCCACCGTCGGCGACGAGGTCGCGCGCCTGTCGGACGCCCCCGTCCGCCGCTTCGACTTCGTGCTGGAAGGCGGCGCGGTCGACCACGACGGCGAAGGCACGATCCTCGCGACCCAGCAGACGCTGCTCAATCCCAACCGCAACGGCTGGACCAAAGAAGCCGCCGAATCCGCACTCGCCGAAGCTTTCGGCGCGAAGAAGGTCATCTGGATCGACGAAGGCCTGAAGAACGACCACACTGACGGCCACATCGACAACATCGCGCGCTTCGTCGCGCCCGGTCGCGTCGTCTGCCAGGCTCCGGCCGGCTCCGACGATCCCAACGGCGCCATCTTGGACGCCATCGCGTCATCGCTCGAAAAGGCCACCGACGCCGCTGGCCGTACGCTTGATGTCGTTCGTATTCCCGGCGTCGGCCTCTACCGCAATGCCCTTGGGGAAATCTCGCCCGCGTCCCATATGAACTTCCTGATCGCGAACGGCGTCGTTGTCGTCCCGATTTATGGCACTCCGACCGAGGCCGACGCGCTCACGGCGCTGCAGGCCGTCTTCCCGACCCGCGCAGTCGTCGGCGTCTCATCCCGTGGCCTCCTTGGCAGCGGCGATGCGGGCGGCGGGTCGTTTCACTGCATTACGCAACAGGAGCCCCTTTAGATGGCGCGCCGCTCGATCACCGTCGGAAGCATCCAAACCTCCTACGGGCACGATCTCGAAACCAACATCGCCAAGACCGAAGCATTCGTGCGCGAGGCTGCCGAGCGCGGCGCGGAAATCATTCTGCCATCGGAATTGTTCGAGGGCATTTACTTCTGCACGCGTCAGGATCCCAAATGGTTCGAAACCGCGCATCCTATGATGGAGCATCCGTGCGTGGTGCGCCTGCGCGCGCTCGCGAAATCGCTCGGCGTCGTCATTCCGATCTCGTTCTTCGAAAAGGACGGCCCGCGCTATTACAACAGCATTGCCATTGCCGATGCCGACGGCGAGATCCTCGGCGTCTATCGCAAGAGCCATATTCCCGATGGCCCCGGCTATCAGGAGAAGTATTATTTTCGTCCCGGTGATACCGGCTTCAAAGCCTGGAACACAAAGCACGGCAAAATCGGCGTCGGCATCTGCTGGGACCAATGGTATCCCGAGAGCGCCCGGGCAATGATGCTGCAGGGCGCCGAAATTCTATTCTATCCGACCGCGATCGGATCGGAGCCTTACGACACCAGCCTCGACACGCACTTGCAGTGGCAGCGGGCCATGCAGGGCCATGCCGTATCGAATGCCGTACCGATCGTCGCCGCCAACCGCATCGGCCTTGAAGACAACGATGGCGTCCAACAGAAATTTTACGGCCACTCGTTCATCAGCGATCACCGCGGCGACCTCGTCGAAAAGTTCGGTGCCGACGACGAAGGCGTGCTCACCCACACGTTCGACCTCGACCTGATCGAAAGCTATCGCGCCGACTGGGGCTTCTTTCGCGATCGCCGCACCGACCTTTATGCTAAAAGCATCATCTGAGACTGCAGGAGCAAGCCATGAAAATAAGCGCTAGAAATGTGCTCAAGGGCAAAATCGTCGAAGTCATCAAAGGCGCTACGACTGCTCACGTCCGGATCGAAGTCGGCGGCACCATCGTCACTGCGTCGATCACCAATGACGCCGTCGAAGATCTTGGCCACGTGAACGGCATGGCGGCATCTGCCGTCATCAAGGCATCCGACGTCATGGTCGCGGTCGACTGACATGAAACAATCGCGTTTCCTTATGGCGTTCTGTGGCGCAGCGGCGTTGGCCTTTTCCTCTCAGGCGTTCGCCGACGAGACGGGTGGTTGCAAAAGCTTCGCGTGGTCGATCGCAACGGAACAGAAATGGTTGAAGGCCGCAGACAGCGAGGCGCTGAAGTCCGGCGCCAAGCTTCCCTCGCCACCCGAGAAAGCCATGGCTCTTGCACTGGAGCCCATGAGCGCGGTGTCGTTTCCCGTTCCTCCGACCGGCCGGCTGAAGCCGGAAGGCGTCGTCTATGGCGGCGTCGTCAATTTCGACAGCCCGAGCAGCGCTCCCGGCTCCTATCAAGTGACGTTGGGGACGAGCGGCTGGGTCGATGTCATACAGGACGGAAAGGCATTGAAGTCGACGGCCCACAGCGGCAAATCCGATTGCGATGGCGTTCGCAAGAGCGTTCGCTTCAACCTCGATCCGGGTCCTTTCACCGTCGAATTCAGCAATATCAAGAAAGACTCGATCAAGTTTGCCATTCGGCAGGCCGACTAACATAACGCTCCGTCGTCCACCCTTTTTGGCAATCAATGAATTTCCTCGCCGATACGCCGAGACTGGAACTCTTCCGTCTCGGCGGCATCCCGATCAAGGTCGACATCACCTTCATCCTGGTGCCGATCTTTTTGTTCGGGGTTTTGCAGCAGTCGCCGAACACGTTCGCGATTCTGGTCGTCGGCGTGTTTCTGTCCGTGCTTCTGCATGAGCTCGGCCACGCGACGGTGGCACGGCTGTTCCGCGTACCCGTCGGTGAAATTCTCGTCGGCGGATTTTACGGCTATGCGCGCATGCTTCAGGCGGCACCGTCGACGGCCGCCAACGTTTTGATCCTTTTCGCCGGCCCCCTCACCAACGGCCTCATCTTCTTGGTGTGCTGGTACGCTCTCGGCCTGCCCGACGTCGGCGTCACCGGACGTTTCGGCCCGATCGATCCTTTGCCGTGGCTCGCCGATTATCCGTGGGGCATCTATGCCGCGTTCATGCTGGCACGCATCAACCTCGCGATGCTGGTTTTCAATCTGCTACCGGCGTTCCCTCTCGACGGCGGCCGCATCTATCGCGACATTCTCGGCGCAGTGCTGCCGCGCTCCGCCGCCGTCCGCGCCATTGCCGCGCTCGGCGTCATCGTCGGCTTATGGAGTGCTTATACCGGCTTCCGCGTCAGCCTCGTCCTGCTTCTGATCGGTGCTCAGATCGCCATCATCAACTGGGCGATCCTCAAACAGCCCGCCGACGCCGAAGACCGTTAGCGCGGCAATTGCAAATCCGCCGTTTCTCCGTGCATATCTGCCGGCCAGTTTTCCGCCGGAGCCTATACCCGAATGACCCGCGTCTCAGTCAATCGAACGCTTGCGCGGCTTTACTGGCTGCTGGCGATTGTCCTGCTGCTTTTGCTTGCCTCGAAATTCGCCAACGACGTTCCCGGCATGCCCCCGTTCGTCATCTCGGCCGCCAACAACGTCTATGATTTCATGCGCGACATGTCGCTGCTGATCGCGACCGGCGGCGTCGCTTATATTTCGAACGTCTACCAGAAGCGCTCGAACTTCGTCGAAAGCCTGGAAGAGGAATGGCGCAACATCGTGCGCACCAAATCCGTCCTGCTCTCGACCTGCGAAAAGCCCTACCTCGCGACCGATGACTATCTCGCGGCTTATTACAGGGTGAGCGAAACCATCGACACCATGCGCATCGTCTATCGCAACGCCGGCGAGACCGAGGGGCTTGTTGGGCTTTATCCTTACGCACCGCTGCACGACATGCGCCGCGCCCTGCAAACGCTCGATCCGCGCATCGCGCCCGAAATCACCGGCGAGCAGAAAGCCCTCGTCCGCGACGCCGTCCTGCAGGCGTTTTACGCCTTACGCGAGACCTTCCTCGAAGAACTCGACCTCGAAGAGCCGCAGCATCCGTTACTGATTGCGGGAAGCCACCGCCTCAAGGTACCCGGCGCTGCGGTGTCGGCCCGCGTCACCGAAGAACACCAGCGCAAGCGGCTCACCGGCACGCCATCGCCGCGACCAGACATCGACGCATTCCTCGCTAAGCTTCGCGACGACGAGGAAGCTGGCAGCCAGACCGGCGTGACACCTGTCCGCTAGGCGGATCCGCCCGAGCTCATCGTCGTCCACCAATTTCTCTGGCGCGACAATTATTGTGCCAAATCAGCAGGCACAACCCCTGGTCGACTGTTAAGCCGCACCCCACTTATGATGACCTGCCCTAGCCCTGCCCCGTGCCGCCATGCTAGGTGCGAGCCGACATTGCGTCGCAGCGGCACGGCCCGCGACGCTTCCATAACTTCAGGTTTCAAATGGCCCTTCGCAATATCGCGATCATCGCGCACGTCGACCATGGCAAAACGACCCTCGTTGACGAGCTTCTGAAGCAGTCCGGCTCCTTCCGTGAGAACCAGAAGGTTGCCGAGCGCGCGATGGATTCCAACGACCTCGAGCGCGAGCGCGGCATCACCATTCTGGCGAAATGCACCAGCGTCGAGTGGAAGGGCACGCACATCAACATCGTCGATACCCCCGGCCACGCCGACTTCGGCGGTGAGGTCGAGCGTATTCTCAACATGGTCGACGGCGTCATCGTCCTGGTGGACGCCTCGGAAGGCCCGTTGCCCCAGACGAAGTTCGTTGTTTCCAAGGCCTTGAAGCGCGGGCTCCGTCCCATCGTCGCCATCAACAAGATCGACCGCCCGGACGAGCGCCACCTCGACGTCCTCAACGAAGTCTTCGATCTCTTCGCCAATCTCGACGCCACGGACGAGCAGCTCGACTTCCCGATCCTCTATGGGTCAGGCCGCAACGGCTGGATGGCGCGCGATCCGGCAGGCCCGATCGAGAATCTGGCGCCGATGTTCGACCTCATCCTGGAGCACGTCCCGCCGCCGGCCGTCGA
>JBEVLH010000169.1:0-4557 GCA_040509255.1 Hyphomicrobium sp.
CTGATCGACTGCCCGCCGTCGTTGAACCTCCTGACCCTCAACGCCATGTCGGCGGCGCACGCTGTGATCGTGCCGGTGCAGTGCGAGTTCTTCGCGCTCGAAGGTATTTCGCAGCTGAAGGATTCCATTGAGCAGATCCGCGCTACTCTCAATCCCCGGCTCGAAATTCAGGGTGTCGTGCTGACGATGCACGACGCGCGTCTGTCGCTGTCGCGCGAAGTAGCAGAAAACGTCCGCGCCTTTTTCGGCGCGAAAGTCTACGACACGGTCATTCCGCGCAACACTCGCATTGCCGAAGCGCCATCGCACGGCAAGCCCATCCTTCTCTACGATTACGACTGCTCCGGCAGCCAGGCCTACATCCGTCTTGCCACCGAAATCATGGAGCGCGAGCGGCGCTACAAGGCGGCCTGACGGACCAGAAACACGCAGAATTACGTGCTAAATCGACAGCAGGGGACAGATAAGCAGATGAATTCGATGGTGCCGAAGAGCCGCCTGGGCCGTGGCCTCGCCTCTCTCATCGGAGAGCCCGCACCGCTCGGACATCGCCTGCCCCCCGAAGGCGAGCAGCGCATGGTCTCCATCGCCGAAGTGAAGTCGAGCCCGCTCAATCCTCGCAAGGATTTCCGCGACGACGAGCTGGCCGAACTCGCGGAATCGATCCGCACCAAAGGTCTCGTGCAGCCGATCGTGGTTCGCCCCGATGGACTGTCCGGCGGCTACGAAATCGTCGCCGGCGAACGCCGCTGGCGCGCCGCCCAGAAAGCCGGCCTGCATTCGATCCCGGTGATCATTCGTGAGCTTACCGATCGCGAGCTTCTCGAACTCGCCATCATCGAGAACGTCCAGCGCCAGGATCTGAACGCCATCGAAGAAGCGACCGGCTATCGCGAACTCGTCGAACGCTTCGACTACAGCCAGGAGCAGCTGTCCGAAATCATCGGCAAGAGCCGCAGCCACGTCGCCAACACGCTCCGCCTGCTGAAACTGCCGACCGAAGTGCAATCGCTCGTCCAGAACGGCCAGATCACCGCCGGCCACGCCCGCGCTCTCATCGGCCGCGACGACGCCGGCACGATTGCGCAGAAAATTATCGATCAGGGCATGAACGTCCGAGACGTCGAAGCGCTCGTCCAGACCTTTGGCGAACCGGGACCCACCGGCGGCAGCCACCGCCGTGCCCGCGACAAGGACGCCGACACCAAAGCCTTCGAGAAAGAGCTGACGGATCTCCTCGGCCTCAAGGTCGAGGTCCGCAGAGCTTCCGGCGAGAGTGGCACCTTGACGATCCGCTATGGCAATTTCGATCAGCTCGACTATATCCGCCAACGGTTGGGCGGCGGCTGACAATTTTAAGCCTGTCGCGGCTTTTCGGGTGGTAACGCTTGATTATTCGGCGTTGGCTTGATGGTGTGCGCTCGCTTGCGTTCGGCTCTCGAACGCGATTGCACGAGACGCAAAATATGAGCCAAGAGAATACCCTGATCCGGCTGGCGGCGCTGATCCATTCACGCCGCGCCGAGACGTCCGGGAAGTCCTATACATCTCAACTTCTGGCCGCCGGCACCGAGCGTTGCGCCAAGAAATTTGGCGAGGAAGCGGTCGAGGCCGTCATCGCCGCCGTCAGTCAGGACGCCACCGCGTTGAAAGCCGAGGCTGCCGACGTTCTCTATCACCTGCTGGTGATGCTCGAGGCCCGCCAAATCGCGTTTGCCGACGTCCTGCAGGTTCTTGACGGCCGCATGGGAACATCGGGCCTCGAGGAGAAAGCCGCCCGCGATAAAGGCTCGTCGTGAAAACCCGAGTGTCCCGGAAGAAGCCCAAAGCGCAAGAGGCGGCGCCAACTGAAGGCCTGCCGTTTTCGCCCTACCGGGTGTTCACCCGCGAGGAATGGGCGAGGCTGCGCGCCGACACGCCGATGACGCTTCAGCCGAATGAATTGGAGCAGCTCTCGGGCATCATCGAAGAGCTGTCGGTCGACGAGGTCGAGCAGATCTATCTGCCGCTCTCCCGCCTCCTGAACCTCTACGTAGCGGCGACGCAGAAGCTCTATTCGGCAAGTTCGGAATTTCTCGGCCGCAAGGACACCAAGGTCCCCTTCATTATTGGCGTAGCGGGCTCCGTCGCGGTCGGCAAAAGCACGACGGCCCGTGTCATGCGCGCGCTGCTGGCACGCTGGCCCGATCATCCGCGCGTCGATCTCTTGACGACCGATGGCTTTCTTTTTCCCAACGCCGAACTCGAGCGCCGCGGCTTGATGGAGAAAAAGGGCTTTCCCGAAAGCTTCGATACCGAGCGGCTTTTGCGCTTCCTCGGCGATATCAAATCCGGTGTCGCCAGCGTCGCGGCGCCGGTCTATTCGCACTTCCAATACGACGTTCTTCCCGGCCAGGAAGTTCGCGTGGAACAGCCCGATATTCTGATCATCGAGGGCTTGAATATCCTGCAGCCCGTCCAAATGCCGAAAGACGGCAGCACAATTCCTTTCGTCTCCGATTTCATCGATTTCTCGATTTATATCGACGCCCATCCGGCTGTGATCGAGAAATGGTATTTGACGCGCTTCATGCGCTTGCGCAGCACGGCATTCCGCGACCCCGGCGCCTACTTCCATAAATACGCAGCGCTCGCTCCCGACGAGGTGAGGCGCATCGCCCTGAAGCTATGGCGCGAGATCAATCTCAAGAACCTGCAGGAAAACATTCAGCCGACGCGCCGCCGCGCCCACCTCATCCTGCAGAAGGGCGAAACCCATCGCGTCCAATCTGCGTCGCTGCGTAAGCTGTGATTGCGCGCAAAAAAATGGGCCGCTTGGGGCAGCGGCCCTGGCGAGTGATCACAGGAGATCGCTCTACAGTCTAAAGTCGAATGAATATGTTTGCTGACAAAATGGACCTAGCGGCCTGGTTGGCTTGCTGACGACGCCTGCTCGGAGGCAAGTGCGGCGGGAATTGCCGTGGCGCGTAGATCGTTTGTGAGTTCGATCCGGCTCTTCAAGGCAAAGACCTTATATTTATCCCGCAGGCGGCGAATGGCCGAAGGGTTCGAATACCCCATCAATCGAATGGCGGTTGTCGGCCTCAATTCGGGGTGAACCCGCAACAATTCATCCAGCCGTGTGATGCGGTCGTTGTCATCGATGCCGGTCCCTTTCGGGCGGCCACGTCGGATGGGAGCGTGAAGCATTGAGCGAACCTCGAAACGAAGCGATTCGATGTTTTCGAGATTGCGGGAATATAATTCGTAATTCCAGGGAGATTAATTGTGAGTCCTAATTGGACACGAAATACCCCCTATATATTCTCTTTATGAACACCGTTCACAAACTGGAGATATCTCATCTTCTGTGTCGGGCCGAAATCGGAGTTCAATTGGATCAAGAAATAAGTCCATGCCGTCGGGCAAGGTCTGCAAGAGAAATGGCAGGCCGAGCACCGGTATGAGAGATGATTTCCGCCGCCGCCAAACTTGCAAGCTGGCCGGCGATTTTCAAATCCAATTGGCGGGCATATCCGAATAGAAATCCCGCCGCGTATAAATCGCCCGCGCCCGTCGTATCGACCACTTCGTCGACGGGAAAAGGCGCAATCGCAATTGTCTCGCCTTCGTAGTGAATTTCAGAGCCTTTAGCGCTGCGCGTCAACACGGCGAGCCGAGTATCTGCACGCGCTTTTTCTGCGGCAATATCGAACGAATCCGTCTGGTAGAGCGATTTGATTTCGGATTCATTTGCGAAAAGAATATCGATGCCCGAGCGAATGAGTTTCAGAAATTCGTCGCGATGGCGATCGACGCAAAAGCCATCCGAAAGTGTAAGTGCGGTTTTTCGTCCGGACCCTTTTGCCGTTTGAAGCGCCGATCGAAATGCTTGCTTCGCTTGCGGCTCGTCAAACAAATAGCCTTCGAGATAAAGAATGGACGACGCGCGGATCAATTCCAAATCGAGTTGCGCTTCGCCGAAATTGGTTGAAACGCCGAGATAGGTATTCATCGTGCGCTCGCCGTCGGGCGTGACGAGAATGAGCGAGCGCGAAGTCGGCGTTCCATTTGAAACCGGCGGCGCATTGAACGTCACGCCGATCGAACGGATATCGTGTGAAAAGATTTGGCCGAAGTCGTCGTCGGCGATCGTACCTATGAAAGCCGCGCGGCCTCCGAATGATGCGACGCCCGCAATCGTATTGGCCGCCGAACCGCCGGATGTTTCGAAAGCCGGGCCCATGCCCGCATAGATCGTCTTGATCTCGCCGGCATCGACGAGGCGCATGCTGCCCTTCGCGACCCCGACCTGCGCAAGAAAAGCCTCATCGCACCGTCCAATGATATCGACGATCGCGTTACCGATCCCGATGACGTCGTAACGCGCCTCAGCCATGCAATTTCCCCTTTGAGATAAGCGCGCGCACTATAGGGGCGCGCCACGTGCTCGCAAGACGGGGCCTAGCGGCCGGCCGCCGCAGCGGAGATCGCCGCCATCGATGCCAGCGCGAGGATCAGGCGTTCTGCGATGACGTCTTCCAGGCTCGACGTCAGGCGGGCAGTTTTCGCCGCCTC
>JBEVLH010000170.1:0-8714 GCA_040509255.1 Hyphomicrobium sp.
GAGACGCCGGTGATGCAGGTGAAGAGGCCGACGGGGACGGAGGCGGTGACGTTCTTCAGGTTGTTCTCGCGCGCGCCGACGACGGTGAGCATGCGTTTGGGATCGGGGGCGCGGCGGGTTTTCGGGACGGGCACGTAGCGGACGCCGGACAGGTATTCGCCGGTGATGCTCGCCGGGTTGTCCATGATGTCGGCTGGCGTGCCCTCGGCGATGACCTTGCCGCCGTGGACGCCGGCGCCGGGACCGATGTCGACGACGTGGTCGGCGGTCATGATGGCGTCCTCGTCGTGCTCGACGACGATGACGGTGTTGCCGATGTCGCGCAGGTGCTTGAGCGTTTCGAGCAGGCGGTCGTTGTCCTTCTGGTGCAGGCCGATCGAGGGTTCGTCGAGCACGTAGAGGACGCCGGTCAGGCCCGAGCCGATTTGCGAGGCCAAGCGGATGCGCTGGCTTTCACCGCCCGACAGCGTGCCGGACGAACGCGAGAGCGTCAGGTATTCGAGGCCGACGTCGTTCAGGAATTTGAGGCGGTCGCGGATTTCCTTCAGGATGCGGGTCGCGATTTCGGTCTGCTGCTTGGTGAAGGTTTTCGGGACTTCGGCGAACCAGATGTTGGCGGCCTTGATCGAGAGATCGCCGACCTCGCCGATGTGCTTGCCGCCGACCTTGACGGCGAGGGCCTGAGGTTTCAGGCGATAGCCGTGGCAGGCTTCGCACGGATGGGCGGCCTGATAGCGGGAGAGTTCCTCGCGAACCCAATCGCTGTCGGTTTCCTTGAAGCGGCGCTGGATGTTGCCGATGACGCCTTCGAACGGCTTTTCGGTCGAGTAGTTGCGGGTGCCGTCCCAATACGTGAACGTGACGTCCTCATCGTCGGAGCCGAACAACAGCGCGAGCTGGACGTGCTTGGGCAGTTTCTCCCACGGCGTTTTCATCGAGATCTTGTAGTGCTTGGCCAGGCTCTCGAGCGTCTGCTCGGAATATGGCGAAGCCACGCCGGTTTTCGCCCACGGATAGATGGCGCCCTTTTCGAGGCTGAGGGTCGAGTCGGGCACGACGAGGTCGGGCTCGAAGCGGAGTTCGGATCCGAGGCCGTCGCAGGTGGGGCAGGCGCCGGCGGGGGCGTTGAACGAGAACAGCCGCGGCTCGATTTCATCGATGGTGAAGCCCGACACCGGGCAGGCGAAGCGCGACGAGAAGATGATACGTTCGTGGGTGTCGTTCTTCGACTTGTTGGCGCCCTCGGTCTCGGACTTCGACAGCGGTTTGTCGACATATTCGGCGATGGCGAGGCCGTCGGCGAGTTTCAATGCCTGCTCGAACGAATCCGCGAGGCGCGCGCCAAGGTCCTTCTTCACGACGATGCGATCGATGACGACGTCGATGTCGTGCTTGTATTTCTTGTCAAGCTTCGGAGCGTCACCGATGTCGTAAATGGTGCCGTTGATCTTGAGGCGCTGGTAGCCCTTCTTCTGCCATTCGGCGATTTCCTTGCGGTATTCGCCTTTGCGGCCGCGCACGACCGGCGCGAGCAAGAGAAGTCGCGTGCCCTCCGGCAGCGCAAGCACGCGGTCCACCATCTGCGCCACGGTCTGGCTTTCGATTGGCAGGCCGGTGGCCGGTGAATAGGGAACGCCGACGCGCGCGAACAGCAGGCGCAGGTAGTCATAGATTTCGGTCACGGTGCCGACGGTCGAGCGCGGGTTTTTCGAGGTCGTCTTCTGTTCGATGGAGATGGCGGGCGACAGGCCGTCGATGTGGTCGACGTCCGGCTTCTGCATCATCTCGAGGAACTGGCGGGCGTAGGCCGACAAGCTCTCGACGTAGCGGCGCTGACCCTCAGCGTAGATCGTATCGAACGCGAGCGACGACTTGCCGGACCCCGACAACCCCGTGAACACGACGAGGGCGTCGCGCGGGATTTCGATGTCGACATTTTTCAGATTGTGTTCGCGTGCGCCCCGGACGTGGATCGTCTTCATCAACTCGGAACCGGGGCGGACGGACGGTTTCTTCACCTGTTTGCTCATCGTCGCTAACTAGCGCGGCCGGCGCTACGGCGGCAACGTGACGGATGGCCAATTGGGTCCTTCAGCACGCCGAAATGTGTGGGTCGAAAGACAATGTAAATGATCTTAACATCCGACCTGCGGTCACGCCAGTCGGGGAATGGGACGAGGCAGTTATGCTGACCTACGAAGAATTCAAGGTGCTGCACATCCTTGGCGTGGTTCTTTTCCTCGGCAACATCATCGTGACCGCGTCTGGAAATACCGTGCCGGCCTGACATCCCGGCTCAAGGTCATCGCTTGCACGCAGCGCCTCGCTCGCCGACTTCATTTTCATCTTTGGCGGCGTCGTTCTGATCGTGATCGGCTGCTTCGGCATGGCGGCACCATTCCCGATCGGCTACTGGCGGCTCAGTCGGCAACGGTATGTCTGGGGCGTCATCGCGACTGAGCTGCCCCCCGATCCACATCTCCGTGATGGCGATGAAAGCCTGAGACCGCTGAGCCACGTCCAGTCTCTGAACGGATGTTCAGCGTGGTGCATGGCTTCTGCCACAACGCACCTATAGTAATGTCCGGATGGTCGCGGCAATTTCAATGAGGGCAATTTCAATGAGCGACGCTCCGTCACTGCTGAACCTTTCGCATCCAGCGCATCCGGTGAACCGGACTCTGACGCTGATCAAGCTTCTGGTGCTCGCCGTATCGGTTGCGGCGGCGGTGCCGACGGCGCGCAATCTCTATTTCTCGTGGAAGAACGACGTGCCGTTCAATCAGGTCGATCATCGCCTGGCGCAAGCCGATCTGTTCGAGAAAAATTTCGACTGCAAGATCGACTATCGCTCGCTGACTATCACCGGGAGCGAGAAAGTCGATGTCGGGACCTGCAAGAAGACGGGCGATATCTCGATCCGGGTCAGCGGCAACGGCCAAGTGAATTACGAGTGGATCGCGTTCGACCGGCTGCCGAAGCCGACTTCGAAAACGGCGAGCCTCTTCGATGTCGTCATCTCGCGCGCGCTCGCCGACGACGCAGCCAGCGCGAACGCGCCGCTCGAGGTCGCGCAGGATGCATCCGTGCTCTGCCAAGCGAAGTCGGGCGACAACATCATTCGCGTTGTGCAATCAGGCGGGCAATGCACACGCGAGACCGTATCGATCTTTCGCGGTGCGGTGGAGAAAAGCGAAAACGTGCCGTGCAATTCGGCGTGTCCGATCCGTTAGGATTTTTTTAATTGCTAGTGCGAGACGGGAACGCGCGCGTCGCATGCGGTAGACCTTCGCTATTCGTGAACATTCTTTAGCATTGCTGCACTTGCGCTGCCGGTGAGCTTTGAGTCATTCGGCCGAATTTGTGATCGACCTCGTCGAGATGACGGCTTGACGACACGGAAATTGAGGCACACATTTCTTGGTGTGACGGCGCCGCTCTCGCTAGCTGTTCCGGTAATTGCGTCTCGGCCGAGGGGTCGATGAGCTGCGGAATGGAGACGCGAGCCGGCTTGGTTCACGAGGCGTGTTCGGTCCGTGAATCAAGTCGGAACGTGGCAGGCGTGACGATGAAACAGATCGAGGAGAGGAGATGACTCCACCGGGTTATCAAACAGGACCTCGAGACATATTCGCGAGGTCAGCAGCTTGACAAGCGCTCTCGAGATTTTGGCCGCGTCTTGTTCAGCTGTGTTAGCCACAATCTGGATACTTCGCTCGAGGGCGGCGGCCCGTGTGGTCGCCAGAGCCTCGCATTCAAAGGCCCGGTTTTAGTCTGGGCAGACCATCGAAGGCAAACAACCCCGCGCGAATCCGAGGATTCGGCGGGGTTTATTTTTGGTGATCTTAGCCGTTGGGTTTGGCACTGAAGTGCTGTGGCGGACGAGCCTATGAGGCGAGTTCGAAGCGCGCGGCGTTTTCCTGGATGAATTTCGGAAGCTCACTGGTGTCGACGACGGTCGTCGTTTGCGACAGCCGACGCTCATAGGCATCCTTGAATTTGAAGTCCTGCCAATGGGCGCGTTCGGACTGGGAATAGGCGCGAATTTTATCGCGGTAGCGGTGCCAGTCACCGATGGACGTCATGTGCCAGCCGCTATTCGGGACAACGTAAAGTCTGTTTGCCATCCCCCGGAGGAGGTAGTTCTGCAGCCGCGTATAAAAGCGACTGACGACGTTATCTCCCAGGCGTTTGGCCGCGACGATTTTCGTCAATCGAAGGTGCTCGGCGCCGGGGAAGCGCGCGAATTCGATCATGCGCGGTCCCTTCTTCCAAATGTCGTTGTGGACGCGGCGGTTGACCGAGCCGGTATGGATCGGCATCGCAAAGATCGTCAAATCGTGAGGGCGCCGGTTTGCGATGGCTTCGCGCAGCTTCGGCGCGGATATAATCTCATCGACATCGGAAACGATAATCAGGTCATCCGGCGAGGCGTTGGCAATGCCGCGCGCGATCTGATCACGCTGATAGTGCTCGCGCGCCCAGTTGGCGTTTTGCGGGCGAGTGGCGAGTTGTGACGTCAGATCGCCTGGCGGGAATTCCACAACGATGTGCCTGATCTTGTCAGCAAACTGTTCGAACCTCTTAGCGTTCTCTTTGTAATAAAGAGGCTTGGCTCGGCCTTGAAATGTCTGGGTGGCTTCTACGAGGACGAAGCGATCGACGACGTCGTAGAGTTCATGAAGCCTGACTTCGAGGAGGTCGAGTTCGTTGTAGAAGGTGAAACAGTCGTAAATCACCAGCGCATGCTCCCCCAACGACGCAATATTCAGGGAGCAGATGATTTTTTATTTTGGCGCGCAATGACGCTGCCGACCTATTGCGGACGGCCTATGGCGTCCGACAGGATTTGACTTCGTATCGGCTCTTGAGGGATTCCGGGTCGATCCGGACGGCAGGATCGCCGTGAAGCGTGGCGCAGTCTTTGCGTTGCAGCGTGCGAGCGTTAGGACGCGAGTTTGAAGCGATCCGGATTTTCGCGAATGAATTTTGGAAGCTCGCTCGGGTTGACGGGGGTCGTCGTCTCAGACAGCTGCCGCTCGAACGCTTCCTTGCTCTTCAACGCTTCGCGGCTCAACTTCTCGCGCCCTGAGATAGCGCCCATCTTGTCGCGAAACTGATCCCAGTCTCCGATCGATGTCATATGCCAGCCGCTATCCGCGACGACACAGATGCGATTTGGGACGCCCTGCAACATGTAGTTTTGATATCGCGTGTAGGCTCGGCTCAGAACATTGTCGCCCAAGTGGTCGGATGCGCACATCTTTGTCAGTCGCAGACGTTCGGCGCCCGGAAACTTTGAGAACTCAATCATCCGCGGTCCCTTTTCCCAAAGGCTGCCGGTGACGCGGCTGTTTACGAAGCCGGTGTAAATGGGCATCTCGAAGATCGTGAGATCATGACGCCGTCGCTTGGCGATGGCTTCGCGCAGCTTGGGCGCGGATATGATCTCGTCGACGTCCGCGATAATGACGAGATCATCCGGCCCCGCGTTGGTCAGGCCCTGCGCGATCTGATCGCGCTGATAATGCTGGCGTGCCCATGATGGGTTCGACGGGTGTGTCGAGCGCTGGGCGGCCATGATGTCCGGCGGAAATTCGACGATCACATGGGTGATCTTGTCGGCATAGCGCGCGAAGGCGTTTTGGTTGGCCTTGAAATAAAGAGGTTTCGGATTGCCTTTGAACGTCTGGCTTGCTTCGACGAGCACGAAACGATCGACGACATCGTAAAGTTCGTGAAGCCTGACCTCGAGAAGGTCGAGCTCATTATAGAAGGTGAAACAATCAAAAATCATCGGCGCATGCCCCCCCCGGCGCTGCACAACACAGCAAGCGTAGGGGTTTTTATTTTTGTGCGCAACGACGCTGCCAAGGGAATGCCGGCAGTTCCGTAAAACTTGCAAAACGATGTTCTTTATTGGCCCTGTCGAACACTTGCTGCCGCACAATAGTGTGAAGGTGCGCTCAGTCCTTGTGGTTCGTGATGGCGACGAAGGTGTCGTCGTTCTGGCAGCGGCGCTCATGCATCAGGAAGTCGTAATACCCGCAGCGGCCGGAGCCCGGATAGTCGCGGCATGCGAATGGGCGCGCCTTGTAGATCGAGCAGCAGCGCTTCTTAGTATCGAAGAACTGGCAAATGCGGCCGTAATGTTTATCGCCCTTGCGGCGCATCAGATATTTGTGGCCGTGGCCTTCACGCGTGAAGCGGCGGCGGGCGGTTTCGTATTTCAGCTGGAAATAGCGTGCGAGGCGTTCGACGTCGCGCTTATTCAGCGCAATCACAGGATACGAACAGCAGTATCCGGGGCAGTTGAGGCAATTGTACTGCTGAGCCATTTGAGGCTTTGGTGCTCCCGCGCGCGCCCATCCACTCTCTTGATGGGCCATAGAGGATAGGCCACGGCAGTCAAGACGACATTGTCGGCTGCCGAAGCGAGGCCGCGACGGCGGTGGGGGATAAAGCCCTTGCGTGCGGGGCAGTCGGCGCTTACATAGAACAATTAGAGAACGAAGCGTCCAACTCGGTTGGTGTGGACAAAAACAATTGGCGGAAGAAGGCACGGCAGCGAGCCTCTAAGGTCTAGATCGAGATTCGTTTTAGGTTGCGTGTGGATGCAACCTTATCTGCCGAAATAGCGTCGGCAAACAATGGCGCGGACGGTGTCGGGTTGCGAAGCGGCCGCGTCCACCGTGGTTCAGTTAAGGAGACAAGCGAATGGCAGGGTCGGTCAATAAAGTCATTCTGGTTGGCAATGTCGGCAAGGATCCCGAGATCCGCCGCACACAGGATGGCCGCCCGATCGCCAACCTCAGCCTCGCGACGAGTGATACCTGGCGCGACAAGGCGACGGGCGAGCGCAAGGAAAAGACCGAGTGGCACCGGGTCGTCGTGTTCAGCGAGCCGCTGTGCAAGATCGTCGAGCAGTACATCAAGAAGGGCTCGAAGCTCTACGTCGAAGGCGCGCTGCAGACGCGCAAGTGGACGGATCAAAGCGGCGCTGAAAAATATTCGACCGAGGTCGTGATCCAGGGCTTCAACGGCACACTGACCATGCTGGACGGGGCAGCTGGTGGGCGTGGAGCGTCGGTCGGGATGCAAGAGAGCGGACCAGATTACGGGGCAGACGGCGGTTTCGGTTCAAGCTCGGGGTCTTCGAGCGGCGATACGCGGCGCGTGGCCAAGAGCGGTGGATCGAAGGGCGGTTTCGACAAGGCCATCGACGACGAAATCCCGTTCTGATCGTCGGAGCTGGCTCTCGCGATCAGCGGGAAGACCGGTAATTGTCATCGTCGATGATTTCTAATGAGGGCGGGGCGCCTAGAGCCCGTACCTAATCTCGATCGCGACTGGGAACGGGTGCCGGACGGACACCAAGTGCCCGAAGGGCCGCGATAAAATAAATGTAACCGGCGAGCATCCACCTGGGATCCAGGTGCTTCATTTCCAGATAATGATCGTTATACAAATAGCCGTCCCTGATGAGCTCGGCAGCTATTGCTTCGACCGTCTTTGGCTGTCGAACATTTCGATGTGGCGCAGCACTGGCTACGCGCGGAGAGGCGCTACGCATGACATATCCCCCGACCGGCTTAGGCCATTTGGTATATGTCAATACTTACTGACGCGGTTACCCACAGACAATCGCTATTTTTCCAGGGGGAAATTTTAAACGCTGTTTATATTTCCGACTGTGGCTCGGACGCTTGGAAGGGTCGTGCTGGGGACCTTCAATGAATTCCACCCACGACGCGAGGGTTGAGGGTCTTATTGGCGGAAAATGCCTGCTCCGACTGGACCTCGATGAAGAGGTTGCGCACCTCGGGATAGCGGGCCTTGATCGCCGTCTGCAGGCGCGCGGTGACCTCTTCAACAACTTGCGCGCTCACCCGATCCTCGAAATCAACGCTCGCGGTTACGAGCACGTCCTGCGGGCCGAGATGCATGGTGCGGATGTCATTGATCGCGCGGATCGGCTTACCGGCTCCGGCTTCCTTGGCGATGATTTCGCGGAGTCCGGCCTGAACCTCGCTTGATACTGACTCGCCGACAATGAGCGAGCGGATTTCGCTCGACATGAAGATCGCGACGAAGCCCAGGACGCAGCCGATCATGACCGACGCAATGCCATCGGCCTGCTGGTAGCCGCCGAAATCCGCGACCATCGTTCCGACAAGCGCGATCGTGAGGCCGGCCATCGCAGCGAGGTCTTCCAATACGATCGCGAACAGCGTGGGATCCTTTGATGCGCGCAGCGCGGCGATGAATCCGAGGCCCGATCGCTGCCGCCGCTTGTTGAATTCGCCGATCGCCTTGGCGGTCGAATAGCCCTCGAGCCCCATGGCCACCAGAAGCACGGCATAGACGACGTAAACGTCGTGCAGGGGATGGGGATCGCGGATTTTCTCGATGCCTTCGTAGATCGCGACGCCGGCGCCGAGCGCGAAAAGCACCATCGCGACGATGAAGCTCCAGAAATAGATTTCCTTGCCGTAGCCGAAGGGATGTTGGGCGTCGGCGGGCATGGCCGCGCGTTTGATGCCCAAAAGCAGCAGCAGCTGGTTCGATGTGTCGACCAGCGAGTGGATGGCCTCCGAGAGCATCGCCGAGGATTGCGTCCAGGCGGCCGCTGCGAATTTCGCGACGGCGATGCCGAGATTGCAAAGAAACGCGACAACGATTACGGCCTTCGATCCGCCAGCTTCCAATTTGCA
>JBEVLH010000171.1:0-3118 GCA_040509255.1 Hyphomicrobium sp.
GCCGTCCTTCCCATCCTCGCGCTTTTCATCGTCGCGGGCGAAGAACAGGGCGTGCCGCCCCAGAAACTCGCCGGAACCATTCAGAACGACATTCTGAAAGAGTTCATGGTGCGCAACACCTACATCTACCCGCCGTCGCCCTCGATGCGCATCGTCTCCGACATCTTCGCCTACACCAGCGCGAACATGCCGAAGTTCAACTCGATCTCGATTTCCGGCTACCACATGCAGGAAGCCGGCGCGACGGCCGACCTCGAACTGGGCTACACCATCGCCGACGGCATCGAATATGCCCGCGCCGGCGTTGCGGCCGGTCTTGATATCGACGCGTTCGCCCCGCGCCTGTCGTTCTTCTGGGCGATCGGCATGAACTACTTCATGGAGATCGCCAAGATGCGCGCCGCCCGTCTTTTGTGGGCGAAGCTCATCAAGGAAGAATTCAATCCCAAGGACTCCCGCTCGCTGTCTCTGCGCACCCATTCGCAAACGTCGGGCTGGTCGCTGACGGCGCAGGACATCTTCAACAACGCGACGCGCACCTGCCTCGAAGCAATGGCCGCAACGCAGGGCCACACGCAATCTCTGCACACCAATGGCCTCGACGAAGCCATCGCCCTGCCGACCGACTTCTCGGCCCGCATCGCCCGCAACACCCAGCTTCTGCTGCAGCAGGAAAGCGGCACCACTCGCACGATCGATCCGTGGGGCGGCAGCCACTACGTCGAACGCCTGACGTATGAGCTTGCCAAAAAGGCGATGTCGCACATCGAAGAGATCGAAGAGCAAGGCGGCATGGCAAAGGCCATCGCGGCCGGCATCCCGAAGCTGCGCATCGAGGAAGCCGCCGCCCGCACCCAGGCCCGCATCGACTCGGGCCGCCAGACCATCACCGGCGTCAACAAATACCAGATCAAGGGCGACCGCGAGGTCAACTTCCTCAAGGTCGACAACAAAAGCGTGCGCGAGCAGCAGCTTGCGAAGCTTGAACGCCTCCGTGCCGAGCGCAACGAAGACGACGTCCAGGCCGCGCTCAACGATCTGACCGAGGGCGCCAAAGGCAACGCCAACCTGCTCGACCTCGCGGTCAAGGCTGCGCGCAAGAAGGCGACCGTCGGCGAAATTTCGTATGCGCTCGAAAAGGTCTTCACCCGTCACAAGGCCGAAATTCGCGCCATCAGCGGCGTCTACAAGAAGGAAGCGGCGATGAACCCGAGCGTCGATCGCGTCAAGAAACTCGTCGAAGCCTTCGACAAGAACGACGGACGCCGCCCGCGCATCCTCATTGCCAAGCTCGGCCAGGACGGCCACGATCGCGGCCAGAAGGTCATTGCGTCGGCGTTCGCCGACTTGGGCTTCGACGTCGATATCGGACCGCTGTTCGCGACCGCGGATGAAGCCGCGCGCCAAGCCGTCGAGAACGACGTGCACGTCGTCGGCGTCTCGTCGTTGACGGCCGGCCACCTCACGCTCGTGCCCGAACTCAAAGCAGCCCTCGACAAGGAGGGTCGCGGCGACATCATGATCGTCGTCGGCGGCGTCATCCCGCCGTCGGATTATGACGAGCTTTTCCGATCAGGCGCCAAAGCCGTGTTCGGCCCCGGCACCAACATCCCCGAAGCCGCGGCCGACCTCGTCGAAAAGCTCAACGCGCAATTGGGCTACGTCGACAAACAAGCGGCGGAATAGTTCGCCCGCTTACATTTTCTGAAAGGCGCCGATCATGGCCTTCGACCAGATCAAGCTGGAGATCTCGCAGCTCCTCAGCGAGATGCAGAACCAGCCGGAAGACAGGCACGAGATTTATCTCTCGCTTCGGGAAAAGCTCAACCAGCTCCGGGCGACCGGCATGCCGGTGCCGGAAGATCTCGTGGATCTGGAGCGCAAACTCGAAGAAGAATTCGCCAGCGAACAGCGGGATGGGGAGTAGCCGATCCCTATTCCCCGTCGCCTTCCTCGGCCATGAACTTCTCGCTCGCCGTGACGAGGCCCATCGACGGATTTTCGGCGCAATAGGTCGCGATTTTTTCGACGCTCTCGCCGAACTTGTCCATATCGATCAGGGTGCTCTTGGCCATGCTCGAGTGGTATCCCGCGAGCCACATCAGAATTTGCCCAAGCCCGTCGGTTTCGTTTTCCTTGGTGGTGTTGACGGCCTCGCATTTGAGAATGGCGAGATCGATTGCCTTGGGCGTTGCCTCTTCCGCGTTCTCACCCATGTACTTCTCTGACGCCGTCATGACGCCGATGCCGGGATTCTTGCTGCAAAAATCCATCGTCTCCGAGAATTCCTTCGACATGTTGTCGAAGTCTACGACGGTGCCCTGATCCGCGGTCGCCTGATATCCTTCCATCCAGTACAGGATCACGCTCGCGCCATAGACGGCGGTTTTATCCGACGACTGCGCTTTTTCAGCGAGGTCGTGGCACGAGAATGTCGAGGCATCCAACGACTGGGCGGCTGCAGGACGGATGCTCGGCGCGAGCAGCAGGAGAGCGACAACTGCGCTCAAGAGAATGCGCATCATGGGATAGGCTCCGATGTGTAACGGAAGAGGAAAGGGCGGGGCATAGTCGCCGGATTTCCTCTTCGAACACGGATCGGACCCGCATTGCAGCGGCATGTCCCCGGCGCGAATCAGCGACGCAATGATGATACGCTGGAGACGTTTACGCCGCGTATGCCAAAAACATTCAAACCAATCAATTTTGCAGAAGGCACGCTCGCGCGCCGCTTGAACACATCAGTTGGCTGGGCAATTCGGCCGACGCGTGCCTCAACCGTGCGCCAACTCCCGAACCAAACTCGTCAGCAGACGCACGATCGCCGCAACGATGAGACCGATCAGCAGAAGAAGCATCGACTTTGGCCCGAGCTCGCCGAAGAGGCTCGCGTACGCCGTGCTCGAGGAGCCCGAAAAGAAGCGTTCGACCAGCCCCGCCATCGTCTCCAGCACCGTGCCAGCGAACCGCACCAACCTGCCGAAAAGTTCGAAGCTGTAAACGTTGAGAGCGGTGTAGACGAGGATGGTCAGGATCAGCTCGACGATCAGAAGAACGATCGTCGATACGATGGCGCCCAGTACCCGCATAATGCCTCCCGATCCGACAGAGGCTTGCC
>JBEVLH010000172.1:0-11391 GCA_040509255.1 Hyphomicrobium sp.
CAGCGTCTTCTTCGCTTCGTTGATCTCCGAGCCCTGCAGCGCTGCGAGCTTTGCGATCTCCGACAGCGGCAGCGCCGTGAACAGCTTCAGGAAGCGTTCGACGTCGCCATCCTCGGTGTTGCGCCAGAACTGCCAGTAGTCGTAGGGCGAGAGCTGGGCCTCATTGAGCCAGATGGCGCCGGCGGCGGTCTTGCCCATCTTGGCGCCCGACGCGGTCGTAAGCAGCGGGCACGTCAGCGCGTATAGCTGATCCTTGACGCCCATGCGGCGGCCGAGATCGATACCGGTGACGATGTTGCCCCACTGATCGGAGCCGCCCATCTGGACGTTGCAGCCGTAGCGTCGGTAGAGTTCGACGAAGTCGTAGGCCTGCAGCAGCATGTAGTTGAACTCGATGAACGACAATTCCTGCTCGCGTTCGAGACGCAACTTCGCGCTGTCCATCGTCAGCATGCGGTTGACAGAGAAGTGGCGGCCAACGTCGCGCAGGAAGTCGATGTAGTTGAGCGGCGCCAGCCACTCGGCGTTGTCGACCATCGTGGCGTCGGATTTCCCATCGCCGAAATGGAGAAACTTGGCAAAGACCTGCTTCATACCGTCTTTGTTGGATTCGATTTCTTCGACCGTTCGGAGCTGGCGAGTTTCGTCCTTGCCTGAAGGGTCTCCGACGCGCGTCGTGCCGCCGCCCATCAGCGCAATCGGCTTACCTCCGAACTTCTGCAGCCACGCCATCATCATGATCGAGATCAGCGAGCCGACGTGCAGCGACGGGGCCGTGCAATCGTAGCCAACATAGGCGACGATGCGACCTTCGCTGGCGAGCTTGTCGAGGCCTCCAAGGTCCGAGCACTGGTGGAAAAAGCCGCGCTCGGTCATGGTCGTCAGAAATTCGGAATTCGGTGTCGTCATTGCAATTCAGGCTTTCGCTTCGGTCGTCCCGGGCTATGCTTCGAGGCTATGCCGCGGGGCGGCGGCACCATGCACGGGAAGGTCGCCATGGGCAAGTTGATGAAGGCGGTCGGGCTGATGAGCGGGACGTCGCTCGACGGGATCGATGTGGCGTTCATCGAGACCGACGGCGAGGATGAGGTTGTGCGCGGGCCGGCGATGACGTTCGGCTACGACGAAGCGATGCGCCGCACGCTGCTGAATGCCATTGCAGATGCCAAGGACCTGCGGTCGAGGGATGATCGCCCGTATTCCCTTGCGGGTGCCGAACGTGACCTGACCGAGGCCCATGCGATTGCGGTCACGCAATTTTTCAAGGTGGCTGGAATCGACAGGGCGTCCGTCGACGTGATCGGCTTTCATGGTCAGACCGTGCTTCACAGGCCCGAATACGGATTGACGGTGCAGCTCGGGCTCGGCGAGCTGCTCGCTAATTTCACCCGCTGTCCGGTCGTCTACGATCTGCGCGCGGCCGACGTCGAGGCCGGGGGCGAAGGCGCGCCGCTGGTCCCAGCCTATCACCGGGCGCTGACTGCGAAGCTTCCGCAACGGCCGATTGCGATCGTCAACATCGGCGGGGTGGCGAATGTGACGTGGATCGGCCGGGACGGCGCGTTGAGGGCTTTCGACACTGGGCCGGGGAATGCGCTGATCAACGACTGGATGGCGCGCAAGACAGGGGCCTATCTCGACGCCGATGGCGCGACGGCGGCCGAGGGTCAGGTCGACGAAGATGCCGTCCGCGCGCTTCTCGGGAGTTCGTTCTTTGCGGAAGCGCCGCCCAAGTCGCTCGACCGGAATGCTTTCGCGGCGGATGTCGTCGGTAATCTCGGGATTGAAGACGGAGCGGCAACCCTGACCGCCTTCACGGCTCGCGCCATCGCGAAGGCCCGCGAGCACATGCCTGCCGAACCGGAGCTTTGGGTCATTGCCGGCGGCGGGCGGCGCAACCGCACGATCATGCGGATGCTGGCTGAAGAGGTGCATCACGCCGTCGTGCCTGCCGAGGCGGTAGGGCTCGACGGCGACAGTTTGGAAGCGGAAGCCTGGGCTTATCTGGCCGTGCGCTCGATTCGGGGGCTGCCGATCACGTTTCCAGGTACGACCGGGGTCTCGGCGCCAACCAGCGGAGGGATCAGGGCCGATCCCACCGCACACGTCATTCACTGAAGGCGAAGCGCGACGTCCTATTCGTCGTCGCTGTCGTCGTCAGTGCCGCCACTGCTGCTGGCTCCGGGTGCCGGGGCGCTCTGGGCCTCGAGCCGTTCAAGCTCGCGCTGGCGCTGACGTTCGCGTTCGCGCTCGCGTTCGCGTTCCTTATTACGTTCGCGATCCTGCTCGAACTGGATCATGCGCTCGTCGAGGTAAGAGCCGACGATGTTGCCGAGTTCTTCGGTCTTGTTTTCGAAGAAGTGGTTGGCGCCGGCCACGATTTCGTGCGTGATCTTGATGCCCTTCTGAACCTTCACCTTGGCGGCCATTTCGACGACGGAGGGCGTCGGCACGACGCGATCGATGTCGCCGTTGAGGATCAGGCCGGAGGACGGGCACGGCGCAAGGAAAGAAAAATCGTAGAGGTTCGATGGCGGCGCGACGCAGATAAAGCCGTCGACTTCCGGGCGGCGCATCAGCAGCTGCATGGCAATCCATGTGCCGAACGAGACGCCGGCAATCCAGCAGGTCTTGGCGTCGGGCTTGACGAGCTGCAGCCAATCCAAGGCAGACGCGGCGTCGGCAAGTTCGCCCGGGCCGCCGTCCCAGACGCCCTGGCTGCGGCCAACGCCGCGGAAATTGAAGCGCAGGACGGAAAATCCGCGCGCCGCGAACGTATGATAGAGCGTGTAGACGACCTGGTTGTTCATCGTGCCGCCGAACTGCGGGTGCGGGTGCAGGATGAGCGCGATCGGGCTGTCGGGGCTGGCTTCGTGGTGGTAGCGGGCCTCAAGGCGTCCGCCTGGGCCGTTTATTATGAGTTCTGGCATCAGTTACTCGGTCTCGTTTCTTGTGAATGGGGCTATCAATAAGGGCCTGCAGGACATCGCGGCCGGTCACCTGCGGCCATGTGGCGTTCAAATCCTTGTAGGGTGAGGTCTCAATCCTTGACTCCGGGGCTCAGGATTTCCATAACTTTAGAACCGTTCGAAATGGAGGGCAGCCGTTGGTAAACGCGGGGCCTCTTGATAGGGCGGGTCTCTTAGCACAGTCCGGGGTGCCGGATGCAAGCTTAGGATGCGTGAGTAGGATTCCGTCGCCGCTTGGGGCGACGATAGTCCAGGGATTTTGAGACGTGG
This sequence comes from Hyphomicrobium sp., assembly GCA_040509255.1. Classification (GTDB taxonomy): domain Bacteria; phylum Pseudomonadota; class Alphaproteobacteria; order Rhizobiales; family Hyphomicrobiaceae; genus Hyphomicrobium_B. The sequence continues at coordinate 3,240 of JBEVLH010000172.1, forward strand.
AACTTACGACCAAAGGCCGGTACGCGGTCATGGCCATGGCGGACCTTGCCGGGCATGCCGAAGATAACGCGACCCCCTTGTCGGTCGTCGCAGAGCGTCAGAGCCTGCCGCTGTCCTATCTTGAGCAGCTTTTCGTTCCATTGCGCCGCGCCGGTCTGGTCGAAAGCGCGCGCGGGCGGTCGGGCGGTTATCGCTTGGCGAAGCCGGCGAAAGACATTTCCGTCGCCGACGTCATGGACGCGGTGGAAGAAGACACCCGTTTCACGCGGTGCTCTCATAACGATCCGCGCTGCTCTGCGGCGACGCCCTGCGTCACGCACGGGCTATGGAACGCGCTGAGCGAGGCGACGGGGCGATTTTTATCGTCGGTCAGCCTCGCCGATGTGATCGATGACAACAAGTTCTCGGCGCGGCCGGTGAGAGGATCGACTGCGGCGCGGGCTAGGGCGACCGTGCGGCGAACCTATCTCGATTACAACGCAACCGCGCCACTGCGGCCAGAGGCCAAGGCCGCGATGGTCGAGGCGCTCGATATCGTGGGTAACCCGTCATCGGTGCATGCGGAAGGACGCCGCGCGCGGGCAGTGATCGAAGCGGCGCGCGAAAACGTGGCGCGGCTCGTCGGTGCGAAACCGTCAGAGGTTGTTTTCACGAGTGGCGCGAGCGAAGCCAACAGCTGGGCGATGTCGCAGCCGTGGGCGACAATTCTCACGAGCGGCATCGAGCATGATTCCATTTTGGCGCCGGCCCGCGCGGCGAATGGCGAGATGGTGATGCTGCCGGTTGGACCGGACGGCAGGGTGCAGGTCGAAAGCGTTTCCGGGCTGTTATCGTCGCGTAGCTTTGCTGCTCCCTCCATGATCGCGGTGCAGTTGGCGAACAATGAAACGGGTGTCATTCAACCGGTCGCCGAGATTAATGAACTGGCGCGTGTACACGGTGTTCGGGTCCACACCGATGCGGTGCAGGCGGCCGGCAGGACGGCAATCGATTTCGCCGCGCTCGACGTCGATACGCTCGCGATTTCGGCGCACAAATTCGGCGGCCCTAAGGGGGTTGGCGCATTGGTCATTCGTGACCATTTTGATCTTGTGCCTCTCATCAGAGGTGGCGGCCAGGAGCGTCGGCGTCGGGCCGGGACTGAGAATATCGCAGTGATTGCCGGGTTCGGCGCGGCGGCAGAAGCGGCGCTTCAGGATTTGGCGGCAGCGCAGGCTATCGGCGCCTTGCGAGATCAGCTTGAGTCAGATCTCAAGCAGATGAGCCCGAATGCGGTGATCATCGGTGAGACCGCACCGCGGTTGGCAAATACGACGGCGGTTGCGCTTCCGGGAAAGCTCGCCGAGACGCTCGTTATTCGGCTGGATCTCGCGGGCATTGCGGTAAGCGCCGGCTCGGCTTGCTCGTCGGGCAAGGTCGGCGCCAGCCACGTTCTCGAGGCCATGGGTTTCGGCCAAGACATTGCGGCGAGCACGATCCGCGTCAGCCTTGGGCCGACGACCACGAAGGACGATATCGCGGCATTTCTCGCTGCGTGGAAGACGATCGCAGGCACGCCGGCGTTGGCCGCGTGACGACTTAAGTTTCAGTGCTGCCGGAAGGTTGCGCGCAAGAAAGAGAGACGACGATATGGCTGCTGTTCAGGAGACGATCGATCAAGTTCGCAAGATCGACGTCGACCAGTACAAGTACGGTTTCGAAACGCTGATCGACAGCATCACGGCGCCGAAGGGCCTTGATGAATCCACCGTGCGTTTCATCTCGGCCAAAAAGGGCGAGCCCGAGTGGCTGCTGAATTGGCGGCTCGAAGCGTTCACGCGCTGGAAGGCAATGACCGAGCCGACATGGGCGAAGGTCCATTATCCGAAGATCGACTTCCAGGATCTCTATTATTACTCGGCGCCGAAATCGACCGAGGGTCCGAAGAGCCTTGCCGACGTCGACCCGGAACTGATCGAGACCTACAAGAAGCTCGGCATTCCGCTCAGAGAGCAAGAAGTGCTGGCGGGAGTGCAGAGCTCACGCGTGGCTGTCGATGCGGTGTTCGACAGCGTTTCGGTTGTGACGACCTTCAAGGATGAGTTGAAGAAGGCCGGCGTCATCTTCTGCTCGATCTCGGAAGCGGTGCGGGAGCATCCGGAACTTGTGAAGAAGTATCTCGGCTCGGTCGTGCCGCAGTCCGATAACTTCTACGCGTCTTTGAACTCGGCGGTGTTTTCCGATGGCTCCTTCGTCTACGTGCCGGAAGGCGTGCGCTGCCCGATGGAGCTTTCGACGTACTTCCGCATCAATGCCAAGCAGACGGGACAGTTCGAACGGACGCTGATCATCGCCGACAAGGGCGCGTACGTGTCCTATCTCGAAGGCTGCACGGCGCCGATGCGCGACGAGCATCAGCTGCACGCGGCGGTCGTCGAGCTAGTGGCATTGGACGATGCCGAGATCAAATACTCGACGGTCCAGAACTGGTATCCGGGCGACGCCAACGGCAAGGGCGGCGTCTACAATTTCGTGACGAAGCGCGGCGACTGCCGTGGCCATCACTCGAAGATCTCGTGGACGCAGGTAGAAACCGGCTCGGCGATTACCTGGAAGTATCCAAGCTGCATCCTGCGCGGCGACTATTCGCGCGGCGAGTTCTATTCGATCGCGGTGTCCAACGGCTACCAGCAGGTCGACAGCGGCACGAAGATGATTCACCTCGGCAAGAATTCGTCGAGCCGGATCATCTCGAAGGGCATCGCCGCGGGCTATTCGCAGAACACCTATCGCGGCCTCGTCTCGGCGCATCGCAAGGCGACGAACGTCAGAAACTTCACGAACTGCGACTCGCTGCTGATCGGCGACAAGTGCGGCGCGCATACGGTGCCGTACATCGAGGCGAAGAATTCGAGCGCGCACTTCGAACATGAGGCGACCACGTCGAAGATTTCCGACGACACGCTGTTCTACTGCCGCCAGCGCGGTCTGACGTCGGAGGAAGCAGTGGCGCTTGTCGTCAACGGCTTCGTCCGCGATGTGCTGCAGCAGCTGCCGATGGAATTCATGGCCGAGAGCCAGAAGCTGATCGGAATTTCGCTCGAGGGGAGCGTTGGATGATGCGCAGCCGTCGAGCGAGCGAAGCTTTGAGGGCGTCGAAGGATGAGGGACGCCTGTCAGTCGCTGACCATGCGCGCGATTTCGCTGCGGCCGGTATCTTCGGAGACTTGGCTGTATTCGACGTATTGCGAGTAGGTGATGCGCAGGTAGATCGCCTTGTTGGCGGGCACGGTATATTTGGGTCCTTTGAGCCCGAACATCTTGGCCGCGTCGATCAGCAGAAGCGGCGATTTAATGGCGATCGTGTGCTCCCCGGCCGTCGTCGCGACGCGGGCGTATCCGCAACGCTTGATTTCACCGACGGGTTGCTCGTCGATTTCGATGGTGTAGGTGTCTTTCATCACATCGGGCATCGGCACGTTGATCAGACACGGCCAATAGAGATTGACAGCCGAGCCGCGCGTGTTGATCGCGTTAGTGACGCGAACGCTCGCGTCCGGCCCGAGCGCCGAGGAGCACCCTCCGAACGCAAGGCAAGCGCAAGCGGCAAGCAGGAACGACGCCCTCATTTTTTTGATATTCCCCGTTTCCCCGAAGAAATGCTGCCCGCTATGGATTTCGCAGTCAACGGGCCGCGGACATTTGGTCGAGGAAATGTGGCCGCGAGGGACGCCTGGGTATCCCCACATTCATCGAACCGAGAGTCGTGGCATGACGGCTACGGCAAGTCTAAGCACTGCCGCGGGGGAAAGAATTCGAATGGAAGTTTGTAGGAACGGTTGCTGAGATGCTTGAAATAAAAAACCTGCACGTGAAGCTCGCTGAAGAGGATCGGGTGATTCTCAAGGGGTTATCGCTCACCGTGCCGAACGGCGAAGTGCATGCCATCATGGGACCGAACGGCTCCGGGAAATCGACGCTCGCTTATGTGCTCGCTGGGCGCGAAGGCTACGAAGTGACCGACGGCGATATTCTGTGGAACGGCGAATCCATCATCGATATGGAACCGGATGAGCGCGCGGCCAAAGGCGTGTTCCTGGCGTTCCAGTATCCGATGGAAATTCCGGGCGTCGCGGGACTGACGTTCCTTCGCACGGCGCTCAACGCGGTTCGCAAGAAGCGCGGCGAAGCAGAAATGACGACGCCGGCTTTTCTGAAGCTCGTGAAGGAAAAGGGCCAGAAGCTCAATATCGACGTCGATATGCTGAAGCGGCCGGTCAACGTCGGATTTTCGGGCGGAGAGAAGAAGCGCTCCGAGATCCTGCAGATGGCCCTACTCGAGCCCACGCTGTGCGTGCTCGACGAAACGGATTCGGGTCTCGATATCGACGCGCTGCGTATCGTGTCGGACGGCGTCAACGCGCTGCGGGCCAAGGACCGCGCGTTCGTCGTCATCACGCACTATCAGCGGCTCTTGAATTACATCGTGCCCGACAAAGTCCATGTGTTGGCCGACGGCCGAATTCAGAAGACCGGCGGCAAGGAGCTGGCGCTGGAGCTCGAGAAATCCGGCTACGCGGAATACACGCATAAGGCGGCGTAACATGAATGTAGCAGTGATGAAGACCAAGGCCGAGCAGGCCATCTCGGAAAGCTTCGAGGCAGTCGCCGGGAAGCTGCCGGGAAGCGATGCCGTCAAAGCGCGGCGGGCGCAGGCGATCGGCTCGTTCAGCGGACTCGGCTTACCGCATCGGCGAATCGAGGAGTGGAAGTACACGGACCTGCGCGTCAACGTGAAAGAGGTTCTGCCGGCGGCGGTCGAGGACGCGACGCCTCTGACAATCGCGGAATTGCTCGTCGCGCTCGGCCCGCTCGCGCACGTCGACGCGCACCGTATCGTTTTCGTCAACGGCCATCATCGTGTGCAGCTCGACGATATCTCGGAAGCGGCAGGTCTCGCGATCGCGCCGCTCGGAAGCTTGCTGGCTTCGGCGTCCGACGAGGCCGGCGCCATGCTGGCATCTACGCCGGAAGGCGGTGCCGCGGTCGAAGCGCTCAACACTGCTTTCATGACTGACGGAGCCGTCGTCAGCGTGGAGGCTGGGCGGTCGATCGAGAAGCCGGTCATGCTCGTATTCGTGCGTGCAGGCGGAGAGGCTCGTGCCGTAACAGTGAGGAATTTTGTGACCGTCGAGACGGGCGCATCGGCGACCGTCATCGAGGTGCATGTGGCTCTGCCCGGCGCGGCGCGCGAAGCGCAGCTCAACGCGTTGACGGAAGTGACGGTCGCGAAGAACGCGATGCTGCATCACTCGAAAATCGCGGTCGATGAGGGCCGGGCGCTCCATCTGTCCAATTGCGACGTCACGCTCGACGCCGATGCAACCTATCGCAATTTCCAGTTCTCATCGGGGCTTGGGCTGGCGCGCAATGGCCTCAATGTCATTTTCGAAGGCGAAGGCGGCAAGCTCGACATCTCGGGCGCTTATCTGGCGCGAAACGCAGAGCATATCGATACGACGCTCGTCGTTGATCATGCGGTGCCGCGCTGCGAGAGCCGTGAGCTGTTCAAGGGCGTGCTCGACGGGCACGGTCGCGGCGTGTTCCAGGGCAAGATCATCGTTCGCCCGGACGCGCAGAAGACCGACGGCAAACAGATGTCGCAAGCCTTGATGCTGTCGGAAGACGCGGAATTCGATTCAAAGCCCGAGCTCGAGATTTATGCCGATGACGTCGTTTGCGGCCACGGCACTACGGCGGCGGAACTCGATCCGGATCTGCTGTTCTATTGCCGGTCGCGCGGTATTCCGGAAGCGGAAGCGCGGGCGCTGATGATCGAATCCTTTATTGGCGAAGCGATCGAAAAGGTCGAGAACGAGCAGCTTCGGGATGCCCTTGCGGCCTATGCTATGCAGTGGCTCGACCGCTCAGCGCGTGGATAAAGACATGGGACGTGAATCGACCATCGCCGTTTCGAGAAGCACGGCATCGCAGGCTGGCCTGACCGGCGCGCCCTATGATGTCGAGCGTATTCGGGCCGACTTCCCGATTCTCTTTCGTGAGGTAAACGACCGGCCGCTGGTCTATCTCGACAACGGTGCTTCGGCGCAAAAGCCGCTGTCGGTTATCGAGGCGATGGATCATGCCTATCGCTTCGAATACGCTAACGTGCACCGCGGGCTGCATTACCTTTCGAATACCGCGACGGACCATTACGAAGCCGCACGCGAGACGACGCGCCGCTTTCTCAATGCCGAGCATGCTGACGAGATCATTTTCACGCGCAATGCGACGAGCGCCATCAATCTCGTGGCGCGGTCGTACGGGGAGCCGAAGATCGGCGAGGGCGACGAGATCGTCATCACGATCATGGAACATCACGCCAACATCGTGCCGTGGCATTTCCTGCGCGAGCGCAAGGGCGCGGTCCTCAAATGGGCGCCGATGACGGATCGCGGCGAGCTGATGATCGACAAGCTCGACAGCCTGATCACGAAGCGCACGAAGATCGTCGCGGTAACACACATGTCGAACGTTCTCGGCACCGTCAATCCGGTGAAGGAGATCATCCGCATCGCGCACGCCAAGGGCGTGCCGGTTCTGATCGACGGCAGTCAGGCGGCTGTGCACATGGGCGTCGACGTCCGCGATCTCGATGCCGATTTCTATGTGTTCACGGGACACAAAACGTACGGCCCGTCGGGAATCGGCGTGTTGTACGGCAAGCGGCAGCTGCTCGCGTCGATGCCGCCCTATGAGGGTGGCGGCGATATGATCGAGAGCGTGACGCTCGACAACATCACTTACAATCAGCCGCCGCACAGGTTCGAAGCCGGCACACCTGCGATCGTCGAAGCGGTCGGACTGGGGGCGGCGCTCAATTACATGATGCAGATCGGACGCGAGAAGATCTCGCGCTACGAAGCGGAGCTTGGTGCGTACGCGGCGGAACAGCTGGCCGAATTGCCATGGCTCAAGCTTCACGGTACGGCACCCGGCAAAGGCGCGATCTTTTCGTTTACGATGGACGGCCTTCACCCGCACGACGTGTCGACAATCATAGACAGGTCGGGCGTCGCGATCCGCGCCGGACACCACTGCGCACAGCCATTGATGGAGCGCCTCGGCGTTTCGGCAACCTGCCGTGCATCCTTCGCGTTGTACAATACGAAAGCCGAGGCCGATGCGCTCGTCACCGCGCTAACCAAGGCACACGACCTTTTCACCTAGGAGCGTCCAAATGGACGGGAAACACCTCGAAGATCGCGAAGCCGTAAAGACGGCGGTCGAGGCGCTTGATGCGCCTTCGCCGACGCCGCCCGACGGCGGCGCCGCGCCCGATCCGGCGCCCAATATCGCGACGTCGGAGGAGAGCGCGGGCGAGGCTTCGTTGCTGCCGCCCGAAGAGATCGAACGGCTAACGAGCGAGATCATTGCGGCCCTCAAGACCGTGTACGATCCGGAAATCCCGGCCGACATCTATGAACTTGGGCTGATCTACAAGGTGGATATCGATGACGGCCGCAATGTCGCGATCAACATGACGCTGACGGCGCCTGGCTGCCCAGTCGCCGGGGAAATGCCGATCTGGGTCGAGAATGCCGTCAATGCAGTGCCGGGCGTGGCCGGAACGAAGGTCAGCGTGGTGTTCGATCCGCCGTGGGATCAGAGCCGTATGTCGGACGAGGCCCGCCTCGCCGTCGGCATGTTCTGACGAGGCCCTCGCTTTTGCACGCTTAGTTCCCATATAATGAGCAGCGTTACGACTCAGATACGGAGGCCGCCGTGCCCTCGCTTAGAATGATGCCAAAAGTAATGACGTTGACTGACGCGGCCGCGACGCGGGTATCTGCCCTCATCGCGCAGAAGCCGGGCGTGAAGGCGCTCAAAATCGGCATCAAGAAGGGCGGCTGCGCGGGCATGGAATACACCATGACGTGGGCCAACGAGATCGGCAAATTCGACGAGATCATCGAAGACAAGGGCGCGGTCGTCCTCATCGATCCGGCTGCGATCATGTATCTGATCGGCACCGAGATGGACTACAAGACCGACAAGCTGTCGTCGCAGTTCGTCTTCAACAATCCCAATCAAAAGGGCGCCTGCGGCTGTGGAGAGAGCGTCAATCTCGAGCCCGTGACGCCTGAGGGCTTTGCCCCCGCCGGCTGACGTG
>JBEVLH010000173.1:0-4840 GCA_040509255.1 Hyphomicrobium sp.
GACCAGAGCTCGACGATTGACGAAAGCGGCGCGGGCGAACTGCGTCAGGGCAGCGCGAGTGCGCGAGTTCACGTCGTCAGCGAGTCGCTCGATGTGAGGCCAGAGACTTGCGTCGATGAAGCGATGCGCAGCACCTGCGCAAAGCCGAGCCAACAAATAGGAATAGGGATCGCGGCTGTGAAGATAGCTTTGTGCCAGCGCGTCGAACTTGACCAAAGCGCGATCCACCAGCGCGGCGTCGCCTGTGCGCAGGTAGGAACATATCGTGCCGATGCACATGATGATGTGACGGACGGTCGAGACTTCAAGATCGACGAGTCTTTCGTCATCTCCCTCGTCGTCCGCGACCATTGCGGCCAGCACTCGATCCGCTCCAAGGCCATGTTGGACCTTCCAGAACGCCTGCACCCCCGACAGCGCGGCATCGAAATCGCCCCGCAGAAATTCGCGCAAGATCGTAGAGAAGGCCTCGCCGGGAGGCATCATACGCAAGTGGCCGAGCGCCATGGCGGGATAGCCGGCGACCTGATATGCGGCCGCGGACAGAAGATGGATCGGCGCTTCGGACGGTTTCAATGCCGCGTGCGAAATCCATTCGAGAACTTCGGCAGCCCGCTTAACTGCGTGGGTCCAAGCACGACCCTCGTCGGCCGAGCGCTCAAGCCAGCCTGCTTCAAGGAGCAGGCATGCCTCGTCAAGCCGTGCGGTTAATTCTGTTGGGCTGAATGATGGCAGACCCTCGGCGCCCATGTCGCGGCGAACGCGCTGACTATAGAGCTTCGCTTGCAGCGGTGACAGAGCCGAGCCGGCCAAGTCTGCCCTAATCCTCTCGACAATGTCGAGTACGGCTTCACTTGGCATCAGCCCCCCGGTAAAGCGTATTTACGAGACCCTCGAGATCCGAGAGCTGGAACTCCATGGCGTCGAACCGCCGATCGGCGGTGTAGGATGCGTGCGGCGCGTTGGCCGGCAGCCAGCTCACGCGTGTCACAGGCTTAACCGGCGAGTGGCCCACGGTGTAGGCAAGACCATCACGCCGCTTGGCGGTTTTGAAGCCCTCACGATAGAGCTCGAGCAGCCGGGCGACCCACTCCTGAGCCGCGTCGGTCTCGTAGTCCGACAATAAAGTTATCAGTTCACGGATGCCGCTAGGGCGCCTTGTTCCCGCAGCAAGCTTGCCATGAGCGTCGGCAATGACCTCGGTATTGCTACGGATCAGACACTTTGCTTCGAGCGAAAGAACGTGCGTGATCTTACCTTGCTCGTCCAACCTAAATGCCAGCGCGTCGTCTCCCGTCCGCCCTGGACGTTTCTCACTCTCGGCATCTCGGTCATGCGGCTCCCCCATCAGCAAGCGTTCATTGATGAGATCGAGGTGCTGAAATTCCTGATCGTGGAAGCGAAACAGAAACGCGGGGACGTGCCAGTCTGTCTTTCCGAAGGCCCCGAAATGCTCGACCGCCAAGCCCGCCAGTGTCTCCCCGAGATAGCCCTGTAGCGTGATGCGGTTGAGCATCGCAGGGTAATGGGCGGCGGGATCGTCCACAGGATCGGAAAAGGGAGAGAGATTATCCTCGAATCCCTGACGGATGCGGGCACGTGCATCATCCAGGGCTTCCTGCGTGTAAGCGATGAGTTCATCGCGCAGCGCCGCGAAGTTAGCATTCACCTCGCGCCAGACGCGCAGTTCATATCTGCGGTGTGAGCTGGTTATCGGCTGGGCCGCAAGCCATGCGTTAAGAGGCCGCAATGTCACGCGGCGAAAGCGGATCATTTTGCGATCTCTTGCTTTCGTTGCACACTGCCGACCAATCTCATGCACACTGCCCGCCCTTTTTTTTGCCACCGTATACCGTCTATTACGGTTTCCGGAAATGTTCCAGAAGGTCGCCAAGTCTTTTCAAGTACATCTCTTTGAAAATTCGATACTACTAACATAGCGCGTTGCCTCGGCTTCAAGGGACGAGGATCGGCATGGGTATATGCTGCCACGATCCGGATCAGCGGCATCGTCGTGGGCAACATCCCGATCGGCGAGGGATCAGCTCCGCGCTGGCCTAATGACCTCGAGTTCTGGTCCTGAATGGATGCCTGTTGAGACCAAGAAGATGTCCTCGATGACTTCCCCGACCTGGCCAGTCGCCTTGGAAATGGAGCGGCTGCAGGACGATACATACGTTCTCTGCCACCGTTCGGGACGTGTCTACCGAGGAACTGACCGACGCTTTTAGACACTTGAGCGATTGGTGCGGATAACCGGAATGGGGCGCCGAGCAGATAAAACTCGCCTGGCCCGTTCTCACTCTCGACACGGCGCACAAAACGCTCAAGAATTGCTAAAAATCATACGGGGGAAGGGCTTATGTACGCCGAAAATGACTTTCAGTTACTGGAAGCACGCACTGCCGATGTGCGCGTTGAGATGCCATGGCGGCGCAAGGACCGCCCATATATCAATCCCCACGCCGTGTTCAGCCGCATACCTCATGCGGATGGCGAACAGCACGAACATCTGACCGCCGTCATCGGCAAAAACGGTACGGGTAAATCCCATCTCCTGAGCGCCATTGTTCAGACGTTTCTGCGTCTTCAGGAACTGCAGCAGGGAACGCGACAAGAGACAAAGGGCGGCCTGCCACTGGACCTGCTGGTCTATCGCGTGGATGGCTATCACTGTACGATCACGCAGAGGGGGCGTCGTTCGATCGGCATCCAGGTCGACGATCGCGAGGTAGCGCCTGAAGACCTCCCTCTGCCTAAACGCATCGTCGCGCTGACCATCAGCCCGTTCGACAAGTTCCCGCTGCCGCGAACCATCCCTAGATCGGTGGTGCAGGTCGACGCCGCATCATCTATGTATCACTACCTCGGACTGCGGGACAATTTTGGGAAGGCATCGATCCGGACGCTCCTGTTCCGCTCCCTAAGCAGCCTGTTCGACACAACCGACAACAGCGCCCTCCGGCGGAGCAACATCGGCGCTGTGTTCGAATTCCTCGGCATGCGACCGATGATTAACGTCATCTACCGCTTCAGGGAAAGGTCGTTACTCCGCGGGATCGCGAGCGGGCTCGATCATTATACCCCCGACGCCACGTCCTATACGCAGAGGCGCCTGCTAGAAGACATTGTTCGAAGCGAAATTCCGCAGTCCACCCTTCGACAACTGGCAAACCTTGCCCTAGACAAGGCTGTCCACAACCGGATCGAAACGCGCGCAGACCTAGAATCCGGATTTCAGGACCCGTTGTTTCTTGACCTGCAGCCGCTGCGCCGCGCAGGTTTTCTGAGTGTGTCTGGCGTTGGTGTGGAGCTCAAGGATGGCGGTCCGACAGACCTGCTTCAGGCAAGCTCCGGCCAGCTGAGCATGGTCTCTGCGCTGATTGCACTCGCCTCGGTCATCGAGAACGGCAGTCTAGTGCTCATCGACGAGCCGGAACTCAGTCTGCACCCTGAGTGGCAGGTGAAGTACATCGATCTGCTGCTGCGCACTTTCGCCCGGTACCATGGCTGTCATTTCGTGGTGGCTACTCACTCGCCCATGGTGATCTCCGAGCTGCCTGTGCACGCCGAAGTCATCTCGCTCGACCAGGAAAAGCTGCCATCCACCAAGGAACTGCAGGGACAGTCGGCAGACTATCTCCTCGCCGAAGTGTTTGGTGCGCCGACGCCAAACAATCTCCACGTCCGGGACCGCATCGTCACTGCGCTGCGCATGATCGCGAATGGGGATGCGAATTCGAAGGCGTTCGGAAAAGCGCTTGCAGACCTACGCAAATTTGCGACCGAGCTGGAGCCGAGTGATCCGGCAGCCGAGCTGATTAAAAACGTCGAAGACGCTGCGCGGGACGCGGGGACTGAGGCGCAGTCATGACGCCCTTTCAATATGGCGCCGCGGCCCAGGCTCTGGTCGATGCTTTCAACGCACGTGAGCCTGCGCAGAAGGATCACAACTACTGGAACGATCCCGTCATCGACCCGGTCCGTGCGGAGATCAAGGACTACTACATCGCGGAACAGAACCGTCGGTGCTGCTACTGCAACCGCGAGTATCCGACCAACAACAAGGCGGTCTGGGATGGCGAGCACGTCATCGCCAAGAGTCTCGCGCCGCGGTTCATGTTTGAGCCGCGCAATCTGGCGTCGTCATGCAAGGACTGCAACATCGCGAAGGGCGAAGATGAAGTCCGCGTCGATCCCAACCGGAAGTCATTTCCGGATCAGTCAAAGCACTACATCATCGTCCATCCGCACTTTGACGACTACGATGATCATATCCGGTGGTATGGCGATGCCGTGAAACCTCTGTCACCCAAGGGTGGCGAGCTCGTCGGCATGTGCAAGCTGTGGCGCTTTGGCGTCGCCAAGGCTGGCGTCGAAGTAGCTCCGCCCAACCCCCTGGTGGACGGGCTGATCGGCGTCATGATGGACCCCCAGGCAGATCCGTTGACCAAGGCAGTCGCTATTGAGGGGTATAAGGAATACGTGAGGTCGCGGGCCCAGAAGCCGGCAGACTAGGCTCGAACGTCGATTCGATCATCCCGGCGCGGGAAGTGCGGCTTACTTGATACGGAGCTGGCTTCGTCGTTTGAGGAGTGGCTTTTCCGTTGAGGCTGCGTCCAGCTTTTTGGCCCGATCTGATTAGACGACGCCATTGGCATAGCAGCGATTGGGCGGAGGAAGTCTGTGCCTTCGCCTATGAGCGGGTGCGAGCCGTAACGAAATTCGCGCGTCGGATCGAACCTGCACTCGGCAAGCACGTAGTCTCGATCCCGCTACCCACTCCAAGTAAAAAAGTCCTCCGCCGGATACAACCGGCGGCTTTTGGGTATTTCGACTC